>JAUUZT010000209.1 GCA_030589825.1 Dehalococcoidia bacterium | reverse complement strand
AGTTGATTACCTTATCTGCAATCGCGGTGAATTAAAAACTCTTATTGGTGTTGAGGGTGATGATGAAACCCTTGCTATTAAACTTCGTGAATGGGGGGTGAGAAATGTCATCGTCACTTTGGGAGAGGAGGGAGCACTTGTTGTTAATGAAGAAGGCATATGGTGCCAGGCTGCCTTTCATGTCAGCCCTGTGGATACTGTTGGTGCTGGAGATTGTTTCTGTGGTGTCTTTGCCTGTTCACTTGCGTTTGAGTCCCCAGTGAGAGAAGCAGTTTGCAGAGCTTCAGCGGCAGCAGCTCTGTCTATCACAGCCCGGGGAGCCCAGACATCAATGCCTACTGCTGAGCAGATAGAGGAGTTCCTTTCACAGGTTAACTGAATGAGTGATTGGCATCGTAACGGGGAGTACCTGCAGTAGAGATATGCCGAGAAGCTGGTATAATATTCAGAGCTTTCATGCATCTGAGAAGACTATTATTATCGTGAGGTGTAAATAATTCTTAAGGGTAGAAACTTTTTCTATGGCTGGGTGATTGTCGCCGTAAGCTTCCTGGCATTGGCTATTGAGGGAGGCTGCATATTCTATTCTTTCGGTATATTCCTTAAGCCGATGATAGAGGAGTTGGGAGTAGGGAGGGCCGGTGGTACAGCGGCGTTTACGGTGTTTCAGCTTGTAGTAGGCATGTCCAGCCTGCTGGTTGCGGTTATTATAGGCAAATTTGGTTGCAGGTTACCAATGGCGATTGGGTTCACTATAGCAGCTATAGGCATGGCATTGCTGAGCAGGATTACCGAAGTATGGCAGCTTTGGTTACTATATGGGGTTGTGGTTGGAGGAGGAGTAGCTTTTGGGCACCTGCTTGCGCTGACTACACTGGTGAACTTCTGGTTTGTAAAAAGGAAATCGCTGGCAATAGGGATTGTAGTAGCTGGTATGGGTGCAGGGCCACTGTTTTTTTCTCGATTCATTGCTTCCATGGTTGAAACGATTGGATGGAGGTCTTCCTGGCAGGTGTTGGCAGGGGCAGTATTTTTATTTGCTGCTGTTCCTGCTTTGATTTTTATTCGTAACAGGCCAGAGGACGTGGGTCAGGTTGTGGATGGTGTTAGTGGTGGGGTACCGGCAGGAAATGAAAGACCACTACATAAGAAGAAAGTAAGTATTAGTTCAGCTGAGTGGGATGTGCGCAGCGGGCTCAAAACGCGGGCATTATGGCTGATAGTTATCTTCGCCTGTGCCAATCAGTTTACACTGAACATGATGAACACGCACCAGGTGGCTCATTTGACCGATATTGGAATTGCGCCGGTGGTAGCTGCAGGGTCGCTTGGCTTAATGGTAGGTATCAGTGGTGCAGGCAGGTTTATGGGTGGAGCACTAGGTGACAGGATTAAGCCAAGATATCTGGTAGCTGTTGCTCTTATAGTTGAGATAATTGCACTGTTAATATTTATCAACGCAGACTCCATGGTAATGGTATATTTCTATGTGGTGATGCTTGGTTTTCCCTATGGCATGATACTGGTGCTGCATATGGTGATGATAGGAAACTATTACGGCGCAAAGGCCTATGCTAAACTAGCTTCGGTAGTGATGTTCGTAACCACTCCAATATACGCAGTGGGGCCACTGTTGGGTGGCTATATGTATGACAGCTTCTCCAGTTATATATTACCGTTTAGTATATGTGCTGGGTTTTTAGCCATAGGTTTTATTTGTGCGTTACTGGTTCGTCCTCCTTTAAGGGCGTAATAAGTTTTTAGTTAATTGGGGTATGAGCTTGACGGTTTATTTTACTAATGCCACAATGAATATTAAATATAATATAATGAGAAGAAATCGAATCTCTGCTTGGCTTTGATTTAAATATATAAAATGGAGGCATTGAAATATGATAGCGGACAAGATTGAGAACATATCGACTTATACTGGTTTATCAACAGGGATAGTGAAAGCACTTGAATTGTTACGAGATGGCAATCTTACCCAGAAGGCAGACGGTCGTTATGATGTTGATGGGAAGAACCTGTTCTACCTTATCTCTCGTTATACTTCAAAACCCGTTGATGATTGCAAATTCGAGACACATGAGAAATATATCGATGTGCAGGCCGTGCTCTCTGGAGAGGAAAGCATGGGTTATGCTCCTGTAACTGAGCTTACAACACAAACGCCATATGATAGCCATAAAGATATAGCATTCTATGGAAAACCTGATAGTTATACTAAAATAGCCTTGGCTGAAGGTATGTTCTGTGTCTTTTATCCTCATGATGGTCATATGCCGGGTGGGCGGCTTAACGGTCCTGCAGATGTACAAAAGGTGGTAATAAAGATACGTGTTGCATAGCTAACAAGGGCAGAGGCATTGTTACTGTAAACCCATTGAGTATAGTGCCTATTGCTCTTATGAATGATAATATGCTATAAATAGTTTAAATAAATAATTCTCCGAGCCTGAGTTCCTAAGGTTTAGCTAAGGGGCTTTGGCCGATAGGGTATTGCTGGAAACGGCAGTGCCTCTCGTGTTCAGAAAGGAGAGATTGTGCTCTAGGACGAAAGCACCTCCTTTTGAGGTGCTTTTTTTATTGCTGTATAGCGTTGTTGGAAGGAGGTTAGTTTTTGAGAAAAAAATGGTTTGCGACTAATAGGATGCTTCTCACCTTCGCATTACTGGGGTTGCTTATTTTCATGTTTATTGTGGTGCCCCTGGCAAAGATGCTGTTTGCCTCGAGTCCGACCATACTGCTGGAGACTTTACTCGACCCTGAGGTCAAAGGGGCTATCTGGCTGAGCCTGTACACAGCACTAATTGCTACTATCATCGGTTTTCTGCTGGGTGTGCCTCTGGCATATTTTCTTGCCAGGGTGAATTTTCCTGGAAAAAGATTGGTGGAAGGGCT
>JAUUZT010000143.1 GCA_030589825.1 Dehalococcoidia bacterium | reverse complement strand
GTTGCCGTTCCTGTATTGGTAATGACGATAGGCAGGTAACTCTCATCACCAGTCTTAGCTTTGATATTTAGTCGTCCTCCTGCCAATCCTGATGTTGCCATAAAATCATATCTCGCAGTAATCTTAGCAGTGAGCTCAATGCTTCCTTTAACATCTTCTGAGCTTGCCTCTAATAGTATTGAATAATCCCCTGGTTCTGGGTAAAGCCAGTAGGGCGCTACGGCTATGACTACGATACTCTCCTTGATGGAGAATCTATTGATTCGGATAGCAGATATACGCTTATCACTGTTGTATCTGTCTTGGGCTGCGTAAACTAACCAGTCTTTAGGTCCAGTGAGAGTGAGGTCGAAATTGAGGTCTTCATTACCACCTGCTCTTGTGAAATCAACTTCAAAGAGGAAAGAAGTATCAGAGGCACCAGTTAAAATTGGATATTTGGCACCTATTTCAAAAGTTTCAAAATATTCTTCAGCTTGCTCATCCTCTGCGTTTTCATCTGCAGGTAGTGAAGCTTGTTTTAAAAACGTGCTAGATAAGTTATCAGGCTCATTTATAGTTGCCATGACAACTCCACTTAACGGCACGCCAATTATTGTCAAACTAAGTATTAGACTTGTTATCAGGCATAGTATTCTCGTCTTGTTCATATTCTTTTTAGCTCCTTAGAAAGTTGAGTTCTTAGTACAACTGTCGTAATTAATATGCATATAACTGTGTTATAAAAAAGATAAAAGTCCTAGTAATTTTCATATTACAGCAAGTTGCTGTATTGTAACGCATGAATGGATACAACTGCAAACAAAAAAGAAACTAGGGTGGCTTTTTTTACACTGGGCTGTAAACTGAATCAGGCAGAAACGGAGTCCTTGATTGGTCAATTTAAAGAAGATGGATATCAGGTCGTTTTACCAACGGAGAAGGCAGATATATATATAATTAATACGTGTACGATAACACATGTTGCTGATTCCAAGTCGCGTCGTGCTTTGAGAGCTGCGAAACGCAGAAACCCTTGTGCTATTGTTATTGCTATCGGATGTTATGCTCATAGTGCCCCTCATGAACTTGCTTCTATTGCTGATCTTGTTGTTAATAATGTTGACAAGTCACGCTTACTTGAGATTGTAAAAAGATTACCACTGCTGACAGACTCATCTGGTGCTGGTACTGAGAATGGGAAACATGATGAATATGATGGTTTTCGAATACGTAGTATGGTAAAGATACAGGGTGGCTGCAATACACCATGCACTTACTGTATTGTACCGAGCGTGAGGACTTATGAGCATTCAGTGCCTATACCTCGGGTAATTAAGGAGGTCAGAAAGAAAGTTACTTTGGGTTATAAGGAGGTTGTTCTCACGGGGACCAAAATTGGATGTTATGAAGATAGTGGCAACGGATTAGAGAAATTGATAAGGTGTATTCTAGATGATACAAAAATTCCTAGAATACGTCTTTCCTCGCTTCAGGCTAAAGAAATATCACCAGAATTACTTGCTTTGTGGCAGGACAAAAGGCTTTGTCGCCATTTTCATTTGGCTCTCCAGAGTGGAAGTAGTCTTGTCTTGCATAAAATGAGGCGTCGCTATTCTGTTGATACTTATCAGGAGATAGTAAGACTCATAAAAAATAATATTGCTGATGTATCTATTACCACTGATATTATGGTTGGATTTCCTGGAGAGAGCGATAAAGAATTTGAAGAAAGTTACCATTATTGTAAACAACTTGGCTTTGCTGCTATCCATGTTTTTCCTTTCTCAAAACGTAAGGAGACTGAGGCGGCTGATATGTCTGGTCAAATAGATGACAAAATAAAAAAAGAGCGTGCTCATAAAATGTTGGAGTTAGCCAGTTGTTGCAGATATAGCTTTTATACAAAGTTTTCAGGACGAGTTCTGTCTGTGTTGTGGGAGAAAGAAAGTATTTCTGGAGAGGGTATATACTCTGGCCTTACAGACAACTATATTAGAGTTTTTACCAGAAGTAGGGGATCGTTAACTAATAGGATAACTTGGGCTCAATTAAAGGGAGTTTACAGGAATGGCATGTGGGCTGAGGTAACAGAAAATGAAGGTTCTCATTAAAGTTAAAGCCAACTCAAAAACTGAAGGAATTGTTAAGGAAGACGATATTTTTGTGGTCAGGGTTCACGAACCGCCAAAAGAAGGTAAAGCAAATCGAGCAGTAATAAAACTATTAGCTCAACACTTTGGAATTTCAAGGAGCCAGATTAAGATTCTTAGTGGAATGAGGAGCAAGAACAAAATTATTGAACTTATTACAGAAGACTGATGTAAAGCTAAAATAAACTATAAGGCAGATACTTCTACCAATTATAATCATATACTATAACTTAGTAATCATCCAAGGTAAGTGACTTGTAAATATTAGAACAGGGAGGCCCATCAGTATAAAGCATTTCTCCTTCAGTCAGGTCAATAATTATTGAAGTAGTCGTTTCAGATTGTTCGTTGGAATTAAGATTTTCTATTCGGTGCCGACAGATAGAATAAGGATAACCGAAATGATCACTTAGAATGCTTTTTATAGTGTTGACTTCTATGTTTCCTCTTTTTTCTTGAAAAAGTCTGGTGGCGCGGAAATTTCGTATTATTGAATCAGGCACTCTGTTTTTCCCTATATCCCTGACTTTTAGATTAGGGGACAAGAAGTGATTAGTGTGAACAAGGATGCCATTTTCTGGGTAGAGGAAAAATTCTTCTGAAGGTGCACATTCAACATTAATAGCTTCTCCATCGCGATGTGCGATTAATAAATTTGCGGAATTAGGGCCTTCCCAAAAAGTTAGAATCTTTAAACACTCGGGTAGACTCCTACAATTTAGAATCCCGCGCTCTTTAATTAAAGTAGGCAGACCAAATTGGAATGAATCAGTTTCGCATTGCATATAATTTTGAACGATTCCTATCCCAGCTGAGTTGAATCCTTTTTGACCGATAGTACCTGCCTCAATATTCATGATGATATCAGGTTTATTCTCTTGCTTGATACGCATGATAAGCAATGAATCATAAGGATTGTAGTCCCAGTTCTGCCCGATGTAGGTGTGGTTATTGGCAGTCGCCTCTTGGGTTAACGCAAATGCCGTACATTCTCCAGAAACGAAAGCTTGTGGAGTTGACCATTTATTGTAGGCATAGTTTAGCTCCCATCTAGCATTTAAAGCTATTATTTCTTCGAACTGCCGACCTGATCCTTCTGCCAGCCCCTTAAGTTCTTCAATTAATTCCGAGTCGAAATTTTCAATGTAGGGAATAAACTTTTTAGCATCTTGTAGAACTTGTTCTCTGTCTACACCCGCGAAATGTTTCCAATGAGCCAGATAAAACTGCACATTATTATTAATTGCTGTTTTGGCTTGTGCACCATGCTGAAGTCCCAAATTGTAAGGTTTACCACTGATGGATATTATTGGTATATCCATTTTTCCTCCTTAAATTAGTCTTACCTTGATACCTATAGGGGGTATGCCTTTGTTTCTCTTGGTAAAACGGTATAGAGGCACATATTATTGGGCGCAATTTATAACTATTTTCTACGTTTATTCTATTGTATTTGCAATATGTCTGCAATTCAAGAGTGGTGAGTTTCAAAGTAATTCAATCATCACATAACCGGGATAGAAATAGTTCCAAAAATCGTTCACCGTTGACTGTATTGGCGATATATGCCGAACGATGACTAATTTCTTCCTTTGGTAAGATGCGTGTGATTCCT
>JAUUZT010000218.1 GCA_030589825.1 Dehalococcoidia bacterium | reverse complement strand
GGTGTTAATTTTATACGAGGAAAGGTAAGCAGAGTAACCGATCTTGCTGAAAATAATGAGGAGAACGGCAAACTAATAGTTGTAACCGAAGATACTTTACTAGGAAGAATGATGCGTATTCCAGTAGACCTTGTCATCCTATGCACTGCAATAGAATCTCGTTCAGATTCTGAACAGCTTGGTAGATTACTTACTATTGGAAGTAGTGCGGATGGTTTCTTTATGGAGCGCCATGTCAAGCTCGCTCCTGTGTCAACACCCAGCGATGGTATTTTTATTGTTGGTTGCTGCCAAGGCCCAAAGGATATCCCTTATACAGTTTCCCAGGCCTCAGCGGGTGCAGCACAGGCATTATCCATGATCAGTAAGGGAGTCGTTGAAACAGAACCCGCTATATCAGTTATTGATGAGGAACTCTGTGCTGGTTGCAAAATATGTATCGGTCTTTGCCCCTATACTGCAATCTCTTTTGATGAAGATAAAGGAGTATCAGTTATCAATGAAGCATTATGTAAAGGTTGTGGTACTTGCGGTGCCGCCTGCCCTTCTGGCGCCATTACTAGTAGAAACTTTACATCTAAACAGCTCATAGCACAATTGGAGGGTATATTGTCATGAGCTTTGAGCCTAAAATCGTTGGTTTTCTTTGCAACTGGTGTTCTTATGGTGCTGCTGATCTAGCAGGAACTTCTCGCACTAAATATTCCAGTAATATAAGAATAATAAGAGTGATGTGCAGTGGGAGGATTGATCCTACTTTCATCCTTAAGGCTTTTGAAAAGGGTGCAGATGGTGTGCTGATATGTGGATGTCACATTGGTGATTGCCACTACATGGAAGGCAACATCAAGGCAGCACGCCGAATTCCATTACTTAAAAAGATGCTACTGCAACTTGGCATCGAGGATGAACGCCTACGTCTAAAATGGTGTTCTGCTGCAGAGGGTAAGCTATTCGCTTCTATTGTCGATGATATGACGGAACAAATAAGAAAATTGGGCCCTTTTAATTACACCGGTGGAGTTAAAGATGGATAAATTAAAGCTGGCCCTTTACTGGGCAGGGAGCTGCGGCGGATGTGACGTAGCAGTACTCGATATCAATGATAATATTTTAAAATTGGCTGATATTGCAGATATTTTATTCTGGCCAATCGCTTTAGACTTTAAATATACGGATGTCGAAGGTATGGACGACAATTATATTGATGTTTGCTTATTTAATGGGGCAATCATTACTTCAGAAAACGAACGCATAGCCCGATTACTTAGAGCTAAGTCAAAAATATTAATAGCATTCGGTTCCTGTTCATGTTTTGGAGGAATACCTGCGTTAGCTAACTTCAGCAACAGTGCTGATATCATGAACTATTCTTATATTGCCGCTCCTTCAAATGACAATCCCACTGGCACATTACCACAGGTTTTAACTAAGGTTGATGAGGGTATACTAGAACTACCTGCGCTTTACGATACTGTTAGAACGTTAGCACAGGTTGTACCTGTGGAATATTTTCTTCCAGGTTGCCCTCCCCCAGTAAGTCTTATAATTGATTTGGTTGACAAACTTGCCAAAAATGAGCTGCCAGCTATTGGCTCTACACTAACACCAGAAAAGACAGTATGTGATGAATGCCCGCTTAAGAAAGAGAATAAGTGTATCTCTAAAATATTTAGGCCTCATGAACTAATCCCAGAACCAGAGCGGTGTTTATTGGAGCAAGGTATTATCTGCTGTGGTCCTGCCACCAGATCTGGTTGCGGAGCAGCTTGCATCAAGGCAGGAATGCCATGCCGTGGCTGTTTTGGTCCTCCCGAAGGAATCACTGATCAGGGAGCAAAGTTAGTGAGCTCTATCGCATCCATATATGACGCTGAAAACGAAGATGAAATCACCAGGATGGTTAATGAAATCGTTGATCCTGCAGGAACCTTCTATAGATTTGCAATGGCAGATTCAATTCTCAGAAGAAAACGATTTCAGGAGAAAACTCATGAATAAGATTACCATCGATCCAATAACCAGGCTTGAGGGGCATGGAAAGATAGAGATATTCTTAACTCAGGATGGGGATGTTGCTAATGCCTATTTACAAGTCCCAGAACTTCGTGGTTTTGAGAAATTTTGTCAGGGTAGGCCTGTTGAGGAAATGCCTAGAATCACTACGAGAATCTGCGGAGTATGTCCTGGAGCTCACCACATAGCTTCAACCAAAGCAACTGATGCAGTTTATCAAGTTGAGCCTACCCCTACAGCTAAAAAAATAAGGGATTTATTCTATTGTGCTCATATGATTCATTCCCATGCTGCTCATTTCTATGTGCTTGCAGCCCCCGACTTTGTACTAGGACCTACCAGTAACCCCAAAGAAAGAAATATACTCGGTCTTATAGCTAAACTTGGTACTGAAATTGGTTTAGAGGTAATAAAACACAGAGCTTTTGCACAAGAAATACAAGCAGTAATAGGTGGTAAAGCTACCCATCCTGTATGTGGACTTCCTGGTGGAATGAGTAAAGCTATTATAGAAGAGGAACGTAAAGATTTTGAGGAAAAAGCAAAAAGCCTAGTAGATTTTTGAATATCGTCATTAAAATTATTTCACAAACTGATATTGTCTAATAAAGAATATATGGACTTAATCGTTAGTGACGCATATTACATGAAAAGTTACTATATGGGAATGGTAGATAAGCAAAACAGGGTTAATTT
>JAUUZT010000131.1 GCA_030589825.1 Dehalococcoidia bacterium | reverse complement strand
CGTTATCATCTGTACCAGAACTTTGACGATGTGCTCATGCGCAATGAACAAGAAGCCATCGAGGAAGCAATGCATTTCAAGATAGCTGGAGGGAACTTAATCGTTGAGATGAGTAATATAGGACTGGGAAGAGACCCTGGAGCACTGGCGCGTATCTCTCGTGCCACGGGGCTGAACATTATTATGGGATCAGGTTACTACATTGCAGCCTCGTTTGGACCCGAGATGGATGATAAAACTGAGGAGCAAATCACAGAGGAAATTGTAAGAGACATCACAGAAGGCATAGATAATAGTGAAATTCATGCAGGCTTGATCGGGGAAATAGGCACCTCTTGGCCTATAACAAACAACGAACTGAAATCCCTGCGCGCCGCCGCCCGGGCACAAAAGATAACCGGGGCAACACTAAACGTGCACCCTGGACAAAGCGAGGAAGCTCCAATGACAATCATCAGAATACTTGATGAACTTGGAGCTGATATCAGCCGTACCACTATTGACCACATTGACCGAACTCTGCGCAAGCCAGAAAGTCGAATAGAACTGGCAAAGACAGGTTGTTGCCTGGAATATGACCTTTTCGGCAGGGAAGGATACTATCCATTGGGCATCAGGGTGATAGATTTCCCGAACGATACAGCACGCCTGAACGAGATAATCGAGCTTATAGAAAAAGGATTTATTAACCAGATACTTATTTCACAGGATATCTGGAACAAGCATCAGCGGAGGGCCTATGGTGGTTGGGGCTATGCTCATATCCTGGATAACGTTGTGCCGGTGATGTTAGCTAAAGGAATCAGCAGGGAACAGATACATACCATGATGGTGAATAACCCCAGACGAATATTCAGCTTCGTATAAGCAGATTGCTCAATTAGCAGTGCCAGTTTCATCTCGTTGGCATATACAACAGTAGAGCCAGTTGTAATATCTTGTCCTATGCACTCATCCCTATTGACTAACCTCTGTATTCTGTCCTAAAATTCTCCATCTGAGACAATTTCAACAAAATAAAGATACAGAAAGGACGGGCTATGAACCAGCAACCATATATCATTTACCCTAGTGAGGGAAAACAAGTAGAGGCAGGGCAAGTTGGCGAGGTGGTCAACACCTGTTATATAAACGAACCGGGGCAGGTCAGCTTTGGCGTCATCGATTATGTGCCAGGCTGGCGCATTCCATTACACCACCACACAACCTGGGAATTAATCATCATCGATAAAAGTTCAGCAGCTCCAGGATATACTCTTTTTGACGGCCGCTGGTGGAGAGCGGAACCTGGATGTGGAGTATTTCTCCCTATGGGTTATCCACACGCATGGTCCTGTGGTAACAGCAAAGGATTCAAGATGCTGTGGGTCTACGGAGATTTGGCAGAGAAAGCAGGTCGTACTTATGACTGCGACCCTGCATCCTTTCAAGCTATCACGGAAGAACAGGAAAGGGATGCCAAAATCTGGAGCTCACAAGCTAATAAATAAACTAATTATGAGGAGATATAAATGATAATCAGCAATGTTAAAAGCTTTCTGGTTTGTCCATACAGTTCAAAGAAGCTGGCCGAGATGGACAAACACTGGCAACGTAAACACTGGGTACTGGTTAAGGTAGAAACCGATGAAGGGATTGTAGGATGGGGAGAGGCATACACCCAGCCAACAAGGGAAAGAAGCATTGCCCAATTGGTCGACAGCATAGGTGCCTATGTCATCGGGAATAGTCCCTTTCATATTAAGCATTTCACACACATTGCCTATGACGATTTATCAGGCAGAAGAGGCTCTATGGATGTCTTTTGTGCGATAAGCGCCATCGAGCAAGCTATGTGGGACATCATCGGGAAAAAACTTGGTGCTCCTGTTTACAATCTATTGGGCGGTCCCTGCCGGGATAAAATAAGAGTATACGCCAATGGCTGGTATCGCAGTCTCACCGACACAGATGACCTTGTCAGGAGAGCAAAGGAGACTGTACAAGCAGGCTTCACCGCTCTCAAATTTGACCCTTTCCCTGGCCCATGGCGTTCAATTATCAGCAAGGAAGACGAAGATATTGCTGTTAGAAATGTTGGTTTGGTAAGAGAGGCAGTAGGACAAGATGTTGATGTCCTGGTTGAAGTGCATCGACGCCTGGCTCCCATGTACGCTACGCGGGTAGCCAGAAGAATAGAACGGTTCAATCCATTCTGGTACGAGGAACCCGTTCCTGCGGACAATGTCCCTGCCCTGGCGGAAGTAAAACGAAGTATCAATTTGCCAGTGGTAACAGGTGAAACACTTTACACTAAATCAGCCTTCCGGGAAGTATTGGAGAGACAGGCCGCCGATATTCTTAACCCCGATGTAGCCAACTGCGGCGGCATCCTGGAACTCAAGGAAATAGCCGCCATGGCCGAGCCATATTACGTAGCTGTCTCCCCTCATAACTACAACAGTACAACCATGGCACTGGCAGCTACCATTCAGGCCGCAGCTACCATGACCAACTTCCTTATTACTGAATATTTCGTTCAATTCGCTGCAACAGGGAACGCCATATCTGTCAATCCTATTAAAGTGGAGAATGGATACATAGCCTTGCCTACTGCTCCGGGGCTTGGACTGGAGATTAACGAGGAAGCGCTTAAGGACTATCAATATCAGGACTTTCCTCCCAGTAATATTCGTTCCTATGGTGAGGAATGGCCATAATCATTCCTTGAACAAAAGCATGCACATTGAACCAAAGAAGCTTGTGCTCTTGATTACAACTGCCGCCATGCTGCTTAGCAGCATGGCGATTGGATGCGAACAACATACCCCTGTCATACCACCAGCTCCATCTACTGGTGAAGAGACAACCACTCCACTTGATATCCCTTTCTCCCCCTTCGACACTTACGCACTCTGGGGATTCACCATCTCAGTACCCTCCAGCTGGCTGTTTATTGAAACAAGAAACCTCGAAACAGGAGGAGGGATTATAGACCTGTTTGCTTCCAGTTCCACCTTCAATTCGTTGAGCATAACAGCATCCGCCATCGAGAAAATAGGAGGAGCTCCTGACATTGCAACGGAAGCCCAAAACCAGATTGAAAAGGCACAGGAATTGTGGGGCAACATTGAATTGCAGAATAACCAGGCAAAGAAAGACAATTGGGATTGGTTTCTTTCCTTCAATTCCATCTTGGAGTCAACAAATGAGGATTTTCATACAGAAATATACTTCAAGGCCACCCAAACACACTATTACATAGTGAAGCTATCCTTTGCCGAAGCAGACCGCGACGCCTATCCATGGAAGGAAGTAATCGGGACTTTCACCCTTTCATAAACACGGCAGTCCATGATATCCGTTGAACTGATATCAATATATCTTGCTGTTAATGTGTCCTCCACGAGGGCAAAATATTTAAAACTTGCAGCATCATACTCTAGGCGCTATTATACAATAGTATATGCTAGCTAGGTTGCGCAGCTTTCCTTCCTGAGTTGAACTTCACAACCCGCGAGGACATTGTTACGTTTCACTTGATTCAAGGAGACACTTATTTATTATGAAAAAACCTTACTACGGATGGTGGGTAGTAGCAGGAGCGTTTATTTTATTGTTCTGCTCTACTGGGACCCAATTTTATGCTTTCCCTGTGTTCTTCGAGGCAATCGTACACGATACAGGCTGGGCTAGGGCAGAAACAGCAGCAGCCCTCTCATTCGGCATGTTTATCTCAGGGATAACAGGTATGGTCATCGGAGGACTTCTTCGCAAGATAAATATAAAATCCATAATGCTCTCCGGTTGTATTATAGCTGGCATCGGGTTTTTACTGCTCTCCACAATGGACAAGCTATGGCAATTATATGTTTTCTATGGGCTAATCGTAGCTGTTGGCGCCACTTGTATTGCGTT
>JAUUZT010000200.1 GCA_030589825.1 Dehalococcoidia bacterium | reverse complement strand
ATATTATGTCATTTATGACAACCAAACTCTATCGTTTCTATACCAACGATCAGCAGAAAAATGTACAAATCCTCGCAGTAACACATCGAACAGTACCTTTGCCGTTATTGCAGGCTAACAACCGAAATTATGAACGCCATATCTATCATATTAATCAATGGATTTCTCTTCCAAGGATAATCACTGAACTGCTCATTATCACAATAGCGCTTTTTGTTGCCGCTTACCAATCCCACAGATTTCAAATAACACTTGTTCAGGTTGCATTAATGCCAAAATGACAGCGGCTGCATAACGTAATCTTTGTGTGCCATTTTTCAATACCCATGAACACTGCTCTGTATTCACGGGTTTTCCATATAAATAACGAATTCCTGGCTTAAAACTATCTTTATTATCCTGCCACCACTGCTGCACTTTATCAGGGTCTGGGCAGGGCAAGTCTTCATCGGCATCCATTTCTACCGACTCATCATCAGGATTTTCAGTTGGACCTTTCTCAACGCCTCCTTCTGATTCCATATCCTGATAAGCCAGATCAACGCCGCAAAGGTGACTAAACGCCTCCCCTGCAACTTTCGCATGCTCAGCTACCCGCATTTTCTGAATTAACCAGGGAATATAAACAGGATCCCCTGAAATACCTGCTCCAACAATAGCCATACGTAATGTTTCCTTATTATCAGTCAAGACTTTTAAAGTTTTCTTAACCGATTGAGTATCTATGACACGTAAAGCCACCTGCATTGCTGGCAAACAAAACTCTGAATTTCCTTCAATATCCAAACACAATATATTTAATGCCTGGCCTCGATCGCCAAGTAGTACAGCCGACCAGGCAGACCAGAACCGTACCTGTGCATTTGCATGCTTAAGTTGCTCCAGCAAAGCCACTTTCAGGTCGACTCTCCCCAACTTTCCAACTGCTTTCAGAGAACTAGTCCTTAACGGAAGATTCTCATCCCAAATAGCTTGCTCAAGAAACTTACCTGGATCAACGCGATGTATTACACAGGTAGAAATACCCACCTGTCGCCAAAAAGGGTTTGATGATATCAATAAACCATTAACTTTGCCCTGCAAATTATGTTTTTCAACCCAGCCAAAAGCAGAAATAAGTCCATTAATAGTCTCAGGAGCCTGTTCAACAATCTCATAAACCAGATTAATTCGCTCTACCAATTGCCCTTCTAATGCTAAAACTGCTGCCACAAAAACTTCCCCGGACTCTTTTATCTGCAAGTTTTCACTACACACTTGCCAGCCATAATCCCCTGCAATTCTAAGACCATCAAGATGAGCATCAATACGATCATCCAGTTTTGCCAAGTCATCTAGATCATAGTGAGGCGCACTTACCGCATTATTTCTTAGCAGCCAAAGAAAAGAAGCTTCTTCAGCATGCTGGTCAATAATATGAGGAATTACCGCTTTAGCTGGATCAAACATACTTTACTCCATTACCTGTTATCTTAAATAGATACGAAACTAAATACTTTAAATCTCATGGTTGGAGTAAAAAGGCTTTAGCTAAAGCTTGAGCTTTTTCCTATGACAGTAAGAGCTAAAGTTATTGTACTCCTGAAAATTATCCTGAAATTTAAAGAAGATACACTTCTTAGCTATACCAGCAAGCTTACCAATATAAACATAGCTACAATAGTAGACCAGATTTTTGCCTGCAATGACCATTGTTTATCATTCTTATAGTAATTACGGACAATAAAAAAAGCATAAATGACTGCAATAAAGAGAAATATGCTAGACGTTTGCAGCATTTCCATATCAGTACCTGTACATAATCATTTTAATATTTGTTACTTTAAGATTTCTCGTAAGATGAGTAGAGCGGGCGTCTTTTTTGCGAAACCTATCATATTCTTCGCAGCATTGATGAGTTTAATTACGCCTCTAAAAGCAGGTACTTTACTCTACCCATCCTGCAAAAATGTTAAATTAATTCTTGAAATGTACTTAGGCACACATCTAAATTGATACCATGAAATACTTAATCACTAGATTCATAAAATCTTGCTCCCCACCGATTAGCTTAAACCAATCAAAGACCTTCAAGTGGGTCAACACTATCAAGTGAAATAGTAGGTGACGGAATCAACCCCCGCCCCCACTGGGGTCTTCGGTCAGTTAAATGCAAAGCCATGTCACGGTAGTTTCTTCGTGTAAGAATCGACGATCCAACTGTTTCTGTTAATACTCCACGACAAAGTAGTCGTCTAAAAGTAGCGCCTGTGGGGCGGGTCGTTCCATAATTGCTATTGTAATAATCCTCCTGCCCAACGGCAACTTCTGCTCCCGTTATTGAGGTACTATCTTCACTCGCAACTCCACCTCTCCTATGTAGGCGACTATCTTCCCAACCAGTTTTATTATGCAAAACTTCATGGAAAACAGTTTCAGAAATGAAGCGAGATGACCGGCAGCCACAATACACTTCACAACACGATAGCCCATTGTTAACCATCGTTATTCCAGCTCCATCTTCAGGAGGGGTGGACTCTAGACCAAAGCGTCTCCATAGTGACCGCCGCCTTGAGTTCATCATATAAACAATTATCTCTCGATCAGGAACCACTATTTCTGCTTCACCCGTATGCCAGCTAAAAGCAACTGAGTTATATACGCCTCTCGGTCTATAAAGTCGGATAACCTCCCCAAACCAATCCTGTAACTCAGATTCAATCCCAGCCTGATCCAACCCAAACTCACCTACTTTTGCAAAATGAATTGTATATACAGCCATTCAATCACCATCAGTTCTCAGCGTTAAAGAAATGTAAAGCAAGTAGCAGCTAGCAACCTCAAACTAATCATTCAGTTTCTTTGGTCTACTTTAAGGCTTTGCTACAGAACACCTTCCTGACAATTGTTCAATTTCCTAGCATCTCCTCTTGTGTATTGGATGGTGATATTATTTCAACACATATTTCTGGTGCACTAGATGCAAAGACCTCCTTAATATGTTGTTGCACATACTCATCCGATCCCCACGAAACATCAGGAACTCTTACCCCCATGCTAGTCT
>JAUUZT010000139.1 GCA_030589825.1 Dehalococcoidia bacterium | reverse complement strand
TCCTGTAATATTATGATATTAACGACTGAATGAACTTTCCTTAGATTAACGTAGATACAATATAAACAAATATGGCCAAACATTATGTAATTTTAATAATAGGTGTTATAGCAGTATCATTTGGTGCCATACTTACGCGCTTAGCTGAAGCACCTTTTTTGGTCATTGCTGCTTACCGGTTAACTATAGCCTCCTTGGTTATCAGCCCTATAGCCTGCATTCACTCCAGAGAAGAACTCCGTTCTCTTTCGAGAAATAATATACTTCTTTCTTTTATTGCTGGTTTTCTCCTGGCTCTTCATTTTGTCTTCTGGATAGCCTCACTCAATTATACTACTGTTGCCAGTTCAGTGATATTGGTTACATCCCATCCCATCTTTGTAGCTCTAGCTTCTTATTTTCTTTTTCATGAGAAACTCAGAAAAAGCACCATCCTGGGCATTGGAATATGCCTTACTGGTGCTATTTTCATCGGCTATAGCGATTTTCAGATTGGATTAAAAGCGTTTACGGGAGATTTACTTGCTCTCATGGGGTCACTGGCTATCGCCGCTTATTTCCTTATTGGACGTAAACTCAGACCAAGTACTGGTATTTTAAATTATACATTTCTGGTATATGGATCAGCAGCTCTTTTTTTACTAGTCGCAACACTAATTTCAGGTTATAGTCTCATAGGGTATTCAACGAGCACTTATATAATGCTTATACTATTAGCTCTAGTACCACAGCTTCTAGGTCATTCGTCACTTAATTGGTCTCTACGTTTTATGCCGGCTACTATGGTTGCCATAGCAATTCTTGGGGAACCTGTGGGAGCAACAATTCTGGCTTTGTTATTACTTAATGAAATCCCCACTATTATGCAGTTAATAGGAGGAGTATTAATATTAAGTGGCATCTTTGTAGCTTTCGGGAAAGACAATATAGAGATTAAACTACGCTAGCCATTTATGTTGTATTCGCTAACTTTTTTAATAACTAGTAATCTAAGAAGCCCGAGGATATTCCTCTAAGGCACTTAATAATTCAGCATAGCTGGTCATTTTTTCCACCCTGCTTACAAAGCAATGGAGAGTAGGGCACTCTGCCCTTAGTTGCTGTAAATCGTGGTAGATTGGACTGACAGCAGAAGGAGATTCCCCATATATACCATGGAAAGCAAAGTAAGCTTGGTTTAGTTTGCGGATATAATAACCATTTGCAATAAAATATAACCTTCGCTTTTCCATATAATGCTCAGCCTCAATAATCCTCCCATGCGATAAATAGTAATCCGCTACCTTACGAGTTTCACTCATTTCATTATAAAAATCGAACCCTTGAGAATCATTGGCGGGTAACTTGTTTTTCTCCACTTCGTAATATCGTCTTAATACCTCAGCATCAATTTCCCGACTAACCATGCCCGCAAACGTTTCATTCAACACTATTAATTCAGGGTCCTGTCGAAGCCCAACCGAATCAAGAAAATACCGAAAACCCAATGGCCTAAACGCCAGATATTGATGAAACCACTCTTCAGCGGCGATATTTAGTGTATTTGCATTTGTCAAAGAAAGGTTATCGTTTACTACTGGGGGACATACAGCACCAAAGCCGCCAAGTTCGACTACCAGTGATGATGCCCCCAAACTATCTACCTTTGCCTCTATTCTCTCCATTTCTTTCACGTCAAGATTTTGACTTAAGAGAAACCTGTCAGCATATGCAATCCTATCCCTCGGCGATATCACTAGAAGCTTCGGTGGTTTCCCAATCTCAATGAGGACCGGGGGAAAGGCCCCTATACCGTTATCCCTAAATACAGTCGCCATTTCATTACTAATCCTTACCGCTGGTGTTTTTTCTGCATTAACTCCAATTAAATCATCCGGTAAAGAAGATAACGTCTGTAATTCCCATGAAATATAATCAAAGGCATAAGGCTTTGTTATTCTATTTATCTGATAATGAATGCCTCGTGCACAAGGTATACTTATAGTAAAAAGTAAAATGACGCCAACAAGTATGAGTATACTACCCATAGTAATCATCTGAAAACGTGACAGGTTCTTCATTCTTGTTGGTTTATTATAGGTTTATAGTGAAGTTGAAATATATACTATAAATATTCTAACTTCTTCTCTCATTATACCAATGAAGCCTATTGCTATTAAACGAGTATAGATGACTTATCCAAAGCCAAAGCTATTTCTTTTTGCTATCACCAGATTCATTCTTTTTTATTGTCAAAGGCACAATAAAAAATATACAGGCAACAAAGAAAATAATGCTACCAATTAAGTATAAAGCATCGCCACTTTTGATACCTGCAGCTATAAAAAAACAGGCACACACCAGGAACAAACCCCATCCCCAAAAATGATATTTCCTTTCCCTGTTTTCGGAATTAGTCAACATGAACTCAGCCTTTCCTGAATATTATTTTCATAAGTAAATACAATTATTAATATTCATTTAGTTATTTTGATTTCGTTTATTCATTCTCAGTTAATAGACGTACAGCTACGTTGATGGCTTCAATATAATTATGAGGGTTAGCAATCCCCTTTCCTGCAATATCAAATGCAGTTCCAT
This sequence comes from Dehalococcoidia bacterium, assembly GCA_030589825.1. GTDB lineage: Bacteria > Chloroflexota > Dehalococcoidia > GIF9 > AB-539-J10 > JAUUZT01. The sequence goes on along the minus strand of JAUUZT010000139.1, from coordinate 1,227 downwards.
GCCCCACGCTGGTTATTGTATAAGGGATGCCTGAATATATTAATACATTTTCACCGAAATTCGCTGCTTTAAATGCAATATTGCCTTGGTCATGATACAGAAATACTATTCCCTGAAATTCATCACGTCTTGCATGAACCAGCAATGTGTCTGCTGGAAATGGCCCTTGTGCATCAATACCATTTTTTACAAGTATGCTAACAGCCGGTTCAATAACCCTCTTTTCTTCATCCCCTAACAAGCCTCCTTCCCCTGCATGCGGATTTAATGCAGCGATGGCTAGCCTTGGTTTTTGTATCCCAAAACGGTGCATCATAGAAAACAAGGAACTAGCAGTATTAACTATCTTTTTTGTAGTTAATAAACCGGGTATTTCTCTAAATGGAACATGTCCAACTACTGTTGAACGAAAAAGTGAACCACATTTCACAATCGCTCGCACCGTACTTACATTAGCAAGACTAGAAAAAAGCTCAAACTCAGATAGAAACCCCAATCCAGCCTTTTGAAGAGCCTCTTTTGAAATCGGTGCCATAGCAGCACCATCGAGAAAACCCTGCTTAAATAAATCGAATGTCTCTTTAATTGATCGATATGCAACTACTCCAGCATCACCAGAGACTCTACCAACTGGAATAAGTGCTTCATTATATGATATATCCACAAAAGGGATTGCATTCTCAGCAGTTATTTTCGTTATCTTTTCTGGTCTATCAACCTTTATAAGATTCAAATGTGGTTTCCACTTATTCGCTAACTCTATAGATGAATTATAATTTCCCACTAAAACAGGATTATATTTGCCAGCGTTTACCGTACTACTTAAAGCCTTAAGCGTTATCTCTGGTCCAATGCCTGCTGGATCCCCAATGATCAAAGCGATTAATGGCTTTTTCACACCATCTTTTTGAATGCTGGTCATTTCATAACCCTACTTTCTCATAAAATCATTAATCCCCATAAAATATAGAGTGATTATGCCCCCTTATAAAGTTAAAGAATGGACATTCTTAACAAATAAGATACAGATGTAATAATACATTAATAGTAGATACCAATAGATTAGCATACTAAAAAGCATAATATGAATATTTATGTAATAGAATGATCAATAGAAATAAAGATATCTGGAGATTAAAAAATTAACTGGAGCCAGCGAAGAGAGTCGAACTCTTGACCGGCGGTTTACGAAACCGCTGCTCTACCACTGAGCTACACTGGCATGCT
>JAUUZT010000229.1 GCA_030589825.1 Dehalococcoidia bacterium | reverse complement strand
TTTACATACATATCAGCGGTATCAATGAAATTAACGCCGGCATCGATAGCGGCATCGATTATACGAAGAGAATCATTCTCTTCCACCTGCTTACCAAAAGTCATTGTGCCCAGACAGAAAGAGGAAACCTTAAGCCCTGTGTTCCCCATTTTCCTATACTTCATAAACTACCATCCTTTCTATTATTAATTGTTATATGCCTGCAGCTTGTTAATCCTGCATCCTATTCTATTACCGTCCGTAGAAAAATCTTGGTGGCCTGATTTGCTGCCAAATAGCATCACAAGCGACAAGTTCTTCTTCTGACAAACGTATTTCTGTAGCTTCCAGGTTCTGCTCCAACTGTACAAGGGAACTCGCTCCACAGATAGTTGCCGTTACGGTTTTATTATTGAACACCCATGCCAGAGAGAGCTGAGCCAGGCTCCTGCCATATTCCATGGCAGTCTTTTTTAGTAGTTCTACTGCTTTGAAGTTAACCTCATTCCAATAGCGGTTAGAATAGTTTTTACCAATACCTTCAAGGGTAAACCGGCCTCCTTCAGTGGGAGGTTTATTCTTATCATGCTTCCCTGTCAGTATGCCCGCAGCCAGTGGGTTATAAACACAGACCCCAATGCCTTCGCTGGCACATAGCGGAAGTAACTCATTTTCAATATCTCTGGTGACCAAATTGTAAGGAGACTGTACAAATTCAAACCGCTCCCGGTTATATTTATCACTTATCCATAACGACTTACAAAGTTCCCATGCAGTATAATTTGAACAAGCAATGTAACGAACTTTCCCCTGTTGAACCAGGTCACTCATAGCACGAATCGTCTCTTCTAATGACGTATCATGGTCTGGCATATGAGCATAGTAGACATCAATATAATCTGTTTGTAATCTGCGCAAGCTATCTTCTATTCCCTTAATAACGTGTTTTCTAGATAACCCGCTATCATTTATCCCTTCTCCTACTTTACCTCTTACCTTGGTAGCCAGCACAATAGAATCGCGCTTTTCTTTTAATATCTTGCCAACGATTTCTTCTGACCTGCCACCCGTATAAACATCTGCCGTATCAAAGAAGTTTACCCCAGCATCCAGAGCCTTATCTATTATCTGAGCAGCTCCTTTTTCATCCACCTGACTACCAAAATTCATTGTACCGAGACAGAAAGTAGACACCTTAAGCCCCGTCCTGCCCATTTTCTTATAAAGCAAACCCAACTCCTTCCATTATGCAAAACAATAACGTTACTCTACTAATGGTGATAATACGGATAAGCCCCCTTGACTGTCAAGAAATACTTTATGATGCCTAACAAGTCTACTATAAAAGCTTATGCAGTTCACAACTTAAACAAGTATAATTAACTTGTCCTCAACGGACAATCCTGAATGGAGGAAGATAAAACATGGATGTCAGCAAATATGAAGTCCCGGCAGATAAACTACGATGGCAATGCGATCCAGCTATCTTTGATTTCGACGGTACACAGGACATCGAGCCCTTACGTGAATTTATCGGCCAGGAAAGGGCAATTCGTGCTCTTGAATTTGGGTTATCGATAAAACACGATGGATACAACATATATGTGGCAGGGCTTACAGGCACAGGAAAAACATCAGCGGTGAAAACTCACATTACCAAGCTTCTTGAGGAAGAAAAAGATATGGAGGCAAACCACCAACCTGACGATTGGTGCTACCTGTACAACTTCAATGACTCCGATCATCCATATAGCCTCAGGCTGCCAAAAGGAAAAGCGAAGGTCTTCCGTGAACAAATTTTCACCCTGCTACAGCGGCTTAAGGAGGACCTGTCCAAGGCATTCTCCAGCGATGAGTACAAGGCTGAGAGAAAAAAGGTGATTGAGAAGATTCAGACTGAACAGCAGAAGTTATTCAAGGAAGTGGAAGGCGAGGCACTCAAGCGGGGCTTCTTGCTACAGGCAAACCCGAAGGGGCCAATGCTGATTCCAATAGCTGATGGAAAACCCATCTCCCAGGAGAATTACCTCACACTCAACGAAAAGCAACGAAAGAAACTGGAAAAAACCGGCAATGAACTGCGAAAGACTCTGGAGGCTGCTACCGAGAAAGCCCAGGACGAGGGAAGACAGATAGCGGAAAAACTGCAGGAGACTGACAAGTCCATAGCCAATTTCACCGTATCCCGACTCTTTACGAAGCTGACGGATGAGTACCAGGATTCAGCGGAGATTATCAATTTCCTGAACAGCCTAGAATCCTACACCTTGGGCAACTCTGACATGTTCAAACAAACAGGGGAACAGACAACAGATATTCTGGCATCGGTATCCCAGGGACAGAAGATTGGCAGAGACCCCTTCCTGCCTTTCGAAGTAAATGTCTTTGTTGACAACAGTGATACCAATGGCCGCCCGGTAATCATTGAGCCAAATCCCAACTATATGAACTTATTCGGCAGAATTGAGAGGCAATTCCTGATGGGAGCCTACTTCAGCGATCACAGCATGTTGAAGCCAGGAGCTCTCCATGCAGCCAATGGTGGATATTTGCTGTTAAATGCCACAGATGTGCTATCAAATCCAGCAGTATGGCCAGCGCTGAAACGAACAATCAAGACCAAGGA
>JAUUZT010000093.1 GCA_030589825.1 Dehalococcoidia bacterium | reverse complement strand
GAACCAAGATTATTTGAGGAAAATGAAATGAAAGCGTTGAAATTTTGCTCTTTCCTGATAGTGGCAGCGGTATTGATGGTTAAGCTGTCGGGCTGTGCTCAACCTGTATCGAGCAATGTATTGCAATCAGACAAGCAACGGGAAACAACACCGAGCGTTGCTCAAACTGATATGACCATGCTGAGTAACGGAAACAGTGAGTTTGCCTTCAATTTATACCAGGAAATGGCAGAGGAAGAGGGAAACCTGTTTTATTCTCCTTACAGCATCTCGATGGCACTGGCTATGACCTACGCCGGAGCACGTGGTGAGACAGAGCAACAGATGGCTGATACCCTGCATTTTCTACTTCCCCAGCAGAAAATACATCCGGCATTTAATGGACTGGATATAGAAATCAATAAGCGTGGTGAGGGTGCTGAAGGGAAGGATGGGGAAGAGTTTAGGATGAACGTGGTCAACGCTATATGGGGGCAGAAGGACTACAAATTCCTTCCTGAGTTTCTGGATGTGCTGGCGGAGAACTATGGTGCAGGTCTACGGCTTATGGACTTTGTAAGCCAGCCGGAGGAATCTCGGGTTACCATAAATGACTGGGTCTCTGACCAGACTGAAGAGCGTATCAATGACCTGATACCGCAGGGAGCTATTGATTCGCTCACTCGGCTGGTGCTTACCAACGCCATATATTTCAATGCAGCGTGGCAGTATCCTTTCGAAGAAAACGCCACCAGTGATGGTTCTTTTTATCTGCTTGACGGCAGAGAGGTTACAGTATCCATGATGAAACAGACCAAGGGATTTGGTTATGCGGAAGGGGATGGTTACCAGGCTGTTGAGTTACCATATGATGGAAATGAGCTTTCAATGGTGATAATGCTTCCTGATTCGGGTCACTTCGGGGAATTCGAGAGTTCACTTGACAATGGACTGGTGAGCGAGATAATCAACGGCCTGAAAGGGGAGCAGGTTGCTCTGACCATGCCTAAGTTTGAGTTTGAATCCAGTTTTGGGCTGGTTGAAACGCTGGCAGAAATGGGAATGCCCATAGCCTTTACTACGGGTGCGGACTTCTCTGGTATGACTGGTAACAAAGACCTGTTCATAGGAGACGTGATTCATAAGGCATTCGTTTCCGTGGACGAGGCAGGTACTGAAGCAGCAGCAGCTACAGCAGTGATTATGGAGTTGACGGCAATACCACAGCCTTCACTGGAAGTCAGCATTGACCATCCGTTTATTTTCCTGATTCGTGATATTGAGACAAACACGGTGCTGTTTGTTGGGCGTGTGCTGGACCCGTCCAAATAATTAACCTTTTCTTACCTCCTTGTTCTCTGGGGTGTATGTAACGGTTGACCCCCGTTACTGCACCCCTCTTGTTATTGTGAAGAGCGTCCATGTTTATTCGTCACTGCGAGGCAGCTATACTGCCGTGGCAATATTAGGAAGACGCCTGGATTACTTCTCAATTCCGAAGATTGAAAAGTATAATCTAGTAATTGAGTAAAACAAGGTATATAATGCTCCCTCTATTAAAAAACAGGTTGAGCATACAGGCAAATGTCGCGAGACTGGTAAAAAAACTCGACGTGGGAGGTGAGAAGATGGAGAAAAATAAATATAAGTATATTGTTGTTGGGATGGGTGCCGGTGGAGCAACACTGGCAATGGAGTTAGCGAAAAAAAGTAAACAGGTTGTACTGCTGGAAAAAGGCAGGAACGAAACCAGACTTGGCACTTTCAGAGATTCACTGCGTTTCTATGATGCTAATAAAATAACTATGATGCCTGCAAAGTCAAAAGAAGGAACGATTTTATGGAGAACGGTTATGGCTGGAGGTTCAACTGTCGTATCCTGTGGTAATGGTGTTCGTTGTCTGGAAGATGAACTTGAGGTATTGGGTATCAATTTAGAGGCAGAATTCACTGAGGCAGAAGCAGAGATGAAAGTGTCTACATACGATGAACGGCGTCTATCAACGGGTTCTAAAAAGATACTGGAAGTATCAAAACAGCTGGGATACCACATGGAACCGATGCCCAAGTTCATAGACGCGACAAAATGCAGGCGGTGCGGTATGTGCCAGTTTGGTTGTAAATATGGAGCAAAATGGACCGCACTCGACTACCTGGATGTGGCAAAGAAAAATGGGGCTGAGATACTCTACAACAGTAAAGTTCAAAAAGTCCTTGTCGAAAATGGAAAAGTAAAGGGTATCGGCTTGATAAGCTCTCATGGTTATTCAGAAATACTCGCTGATGTGGTTATCCTTGCTGCTGGTGGAATTGCCACTCCTGTTATTCTGCAGCAATCAGGGATTCAAGACGCAGGGCAAGGCTTATTTATGGACTTGCTGGTGAATACTTATGGCGTGAGTAAGGACCTCACCCAGACCAATGAGCCAACGATGGCACTTGTCGACCATGGGTTTTACAAGAGCAAGGGTTTTATTCTCTCTCCGTTTATCAATCAATCGAGACTGGTACGGTTCATCGAAATGGGAGTAAAGGGCATTTTTATGCCTGCAGAGCGATTACTTGGCATAATGACCAAGACCAGGGATGACTCGGCTGGTAAGGTTTATCCCGATGGTACCTTCTCGAAACCAGTAACTGACGCTGACCGGGCACGGTTGGATGAAGGATCTTCAATATCTAGGGATATTCTGGTGAAAGCAGGGATAGACAATAAATCTATCGTAGTTACGAAGGTGCAGGGTGCACACCCCGGAGGAACCGCTGCGATTGGCAGGGTTGTGGATAAAGATTTACAGACAAAGGTGAGTAACCTTTTCGTCTGTGATGGCAGCGTTTTGCCTAGATCGCCAGGGATGCCGCCCATCCTGACAATCGCTGCCCTTGCCAAGCGACTGGCGAAGACGCTTGCATGACAAGGGGAGAACACTTCCCAGTTCACAGGTTGCCGCGCTTTGCTTGCAATGACAAAAGGAAGAGGCAGGAATGCTATATTCCTGTCATTCACGTGAAAAATTGAAATCTGCTAAAATTAGCAGGCTCAATAGAGCAGGCTATGTTCTATAATGGCATATCCAGGAGGAATTACAGTGAAAGTATTCAGTACCTTATCGGGTAAAAAAGAAGAATTTATACCCCAGAGCGACGTGGTAACGATGTATGTTTGCGGGGTTACGGTATATTCAGACTGTCATATTGGGCATGCCATGAGCTATGTGGTCTTTGATGTCATAAAGCGTTACCTGAAATTTCGTGGTTATAAGGTCAAGCATGTACAGAACTTTACCGATATTGATGACAAGATAATCGACCGTGCCAACCAACTGGGCATATCTTCATCGGAGTTGAGCCAGAAGTATATTGGCAGCTATTTTGATGATATGGATGCTTTAAATATTGAACATGCGGATATCTATCCCAAAGCTACTGAGGAGGTGCCGAAAATTATTGAGATGGTGCAGGGATTGATAGACAAAGGATTTGCTTATGAGTCAGAAGGCAGCGTGTATTACCGTGTACAGAAGTTTCCCAATTATGGGAAGCTGAGCCGTCGCAAGCTGTCAGATATGGAGTGTCATGATTGCGCCTTTGGCGTAGAAAAAGAACATCCATTGGATTTCGTTCTGTGGAAGGCATCTAAATCGGGTGAGCCATCATGGGAAAGTCCCTGGGGACAGGGGAGGCCCGGCTGGCATATTGAATGCAGTGCGATGTCATTGAGGTACTTGGGAGACAGCATCGATATTCATGGCGGCGGGCAGGACCTGGTATTTCCGCACCATGAAAATGAGATTACCCAGTCGGAAAGCTATACGGGTGTTGCTCCATTCGCTCATTACTGGATGCACAATGGCTTATTACAATTAGACAAACAGAAAATGAGCAAATCTATCGGCAACCTGGTGACGGTTAAGGAGATGCTGGACCGTTTCAGCTCCGATGCGATACGTTTGTTTATCATGGGCTCTCATTACCGGAGTCCATTGTTATTCAGTGATGAGTCCCTGGTAAATGCCGAGAAGGCGGCGGAGCGACTGCGCGTGGCATTTGAGCGGAAAGGGACAGATGATGCCAGCATGGCAAGCTTAAATACTGAATCATTCGAGCAGCGCTTTATAGAGGTGATGGATGATGATTTTAACACGGCGCAGGCAATGGCTGTACTCTTCGACCTTGCAAGGGAAATAAACCGTGCAACAGAGGAGGGAATGCGGGTAGAAGAGGCAAAAAATATCCTGTCAAGTCTGGCTGGACTGCTGGGTCTCACTCTGAAACGCCAGGAGAAGAAGGCCTCAGATGCTGAACCTTTCATTGACCTGCTGATATCTGTGCGAAATGGCCTGCGTAGCGAAAAGCAATGGCAACTGGCCGATAAAATCAGGAATGGCCTGGCCGAGGCCGGCGTAATCCTTGAAGACAATCCCGATGGCACTGGCTGGAAGTATAAATAACCAGTAAAGGCTGATTCAACCTTTATTTCTGTTACGAGTAAATCACGGGACTATGTTTTTATGCTATTTATTTGCTCCACGGGTTTCTTCCTAACTGGTTTTAGTAGCAGGACAAGAGAGAAGCCGACACCTACAATAGCGATAAGTATGAGAAAGCCTATCTGGTAACTTCCCG
>JAUUZT010000116.1 GCA_030589825.1 Dehalococcoidia bacterium | reverse complement strand
TCCTGACGTGGCCCATAGACGTTAAAATAACGAAGGCATATGGTGGATAGTCCATACGTCTGCTGAAAGACCTGACAATATTGTTCGCCTGCTAGCTTGGTCACAGCATAGGGAGAAAACAAATTTGGTATTATGTTTTCCCTCTTCGAAAGGGTTAGAACATCACCATATACCGATGAAGACGATGCAAAAACTACTTTTCTGACGTTCGTATCTCTGGCTGCCAGCAAGACATTCAGCGTCCCTGTTATATTCGCCTCATGAATAGCCAGCGGTTCCTTTATACTTCGGGGAACACTGGCAATAGCGGCCTGGTGAAAAATGAACTCCATCCCCTGAAACAATCTTTGTAGTAAGGAAAGATTAGTAATTGAGCCCTGAACGAAATTTATTTTCCCTGTATCTTTGCTATCCGAATCCCCATTATTAATCAGATCCGCTACGTTTTCTATTTTACCAGTAGAAAGGTTATCCAGCACGGTTACCTGATAACCACGTTGCAGTAATCCACGAGTTAAATGAGAACCTATAAAACCAGAACCCCCAGTAACTAATACTCGTTTCCTATGCTCTTGATGAGTTGTTTCGCTCATGATGCTATTTTATGTTTATCCATTAACTGCAGGGAACATTTACCTTAATTGAATGGTCGGGGTGAGAGGATTTGAACCTCCGGCCTCATGGTCCCAAACCATGCGCGCTGCCACTGCGCCACACCCCGATTTTAAGTAATTCAAGTTCAATAACCGCGTTAGTAAAATAGCACGTTCACATCGTGTAGTCAAAATGCATTAATTAATTATTACGATTATTTATCCCAAGTCGCATTTTCTCTGATTGTCATGTTTTCGTTTCGTAATGACCGTAAAGCGTCTCTTTCCTTCTCTCTCATGTATGATGTAAATATCAAGAAATATAAGGAAAGGGCTGATAAACATATCAGCCCTTTCCTTCGATAACTGCAATTTATTTTATCAGGCTGCAGGGAAACACTCTATCATTTTCTGCAGTCTGGCATAGTTCGCATTCACCTTCATCTGTATCTGTTCGGTTTCTTCTTCTGTCAGGTGACGAAAACGTCCCTGTGGTTTCAGATATTCAGAAACAGGCTTCATCTTCTTTGGAGTAACAGTCATTTTATATTTACCATATTCCACCTCATACAGAGGAAAGAATCCAGTTTCCACCGCCAAGCGACCGATCTCGATACTCTTATTCGAAGCAGTACGCCATCCAGTGGGGCATACTGCCAGGATATGAATATAGGCAGGGCCTTTCATATCCGCAGCTTTTTTCACTTTGTTCATCAGGTCAAAAGGATAACTGGGACAAGCAGTAGCTGTATAAGGAATGCCATGAGCAGCAGCAATTTCAACCATATTTTTTTTCTGTGTTTTCTGCCCAATGCTTACCTTGCCAGCGGGAGCAGTGGTAGTTGATGAACCATACGGTGTACTGCTGGAACGCTGAATTCCGGTGTTCATATATGCTTCATTATCCCAGCATACATAGACGAAATCGTGACCACGCTCCAATGCCCCCGAAAGAGCCTGAAATCCAATATCAGTTGTTGCTCCATCTCCTCCCATAGCAAAACACTTAATATCTCTTTGAGGTATTTTCCCTTTCTCCATCAGTATCTTCAAGCCTGCCTCCCCACCAGACATAGTAGCAGCGGCATTCTCAAACAGCGTATGCATCCATGGTACACGCCACGAAGTAACAGGTAGAGGAGTAGTACATACTTCATCACAGCCTGTTGCCATGTTTATTATCATGTTTTTTCCAACTGCTTTACATACAAGCCTGATAGCTAGAGCCTCAGCGCATCCAGTACAAAAATTATGCCCTTCAGCAAGATATTCCTCTGCATCTACCAGGTTTTTACCAATCTTTACTGTATTTTCTGCCATCTCATTCTCCCTTATGCCTTTATCATTTCGCCCCGCACACCAACCACCTCAATCATCCTATCTGACCCTTGCTCTGCAATCTCTTTTCCGCGATCGAGAACATATTCAAAATCTTTAACCGCCATATCCCTTCCCCCCAATCCACCAATAATACCAACAACCTTTGGGCGAGAAGCTTCAGAATACAATGCTGATTTAGCTTCAGAGAAGACTGGTCCACCCATACCGAATGAAATGCTTCTGTCAAATACAATAAGCGTTTCAGCACCACTGACAGCCTTGCGGAACTCCTCGTATGGGAATGGTCTCCAGAGTCTCAAGCTAATCAACCCTACTGATTCTCCTCTGGCACGCCGTTCATCTATCATTACTTTTGCCGTTTCACTATAACTCCCCATGGTAAGCAATAAAGTTTTAGCATCTTCCGCCCGGTACTGTTCAACTGGAGAATAATGGCGTCCAAAAATATCCCCAAACTCTTTCCATCCCTGAATTATCACAGATTTGGATTTTCTTAAAGCTATCTCCTGGGCAACTTTTGCTTCGGTATATATATCAGGCTGCCCTAGACCCCCATGAGTCATTGGTTTATCTGGATTTAATGCATATGGATAGTTAAACACAGGAAGGAATTTATCCACCTCGCTCTGCTCTGGAAGAAACATTGGTTCCGTCACATGCGACAGGGTAAAACCATCGAGGTTAACCATAACTGGAATCATCACTTTTAAATCCTCGGCAACACGATATCCCCAGACAGTCAGATCAAACGCCTCTTGGCTATTTTCACAGAAGACTTGTATCCAACCAGTATCTCTACATGACATTACATCAGAATGGTCTCCCCAAACGCTGATAGGTGCAGATAGAGACCTGTTACAAACCACCATCACCATCGGAAACCTCATAGAAGCTCCACAATAAACCACCTCGTGCATCAGTTCCAATCCCTGGCTTGCAGTAGTGGTGAAAGATCTTGCTCCTACCGCCACCGAACCAAGACAAGCACTCAAGGCGGAATGTTCCGATTCTACTGGTATATAATTAGCCTGCAGTTCTCCATTAGCCACCATCTCTGCCAGTCTCTCTGGTATATGAGTTTGTGGAGTTATCGGATAAGCAGAAATGACATCAACGTCAGACATTTTAACTGCTTCAGCAACTGCATGAGAAGCTTCAAGTGCTACTCTTTTACTCATTCTTCTACCTCCTCTACCATTGTTATCGCTTTCTTTGGACATACACTCGCACAAATGCCACATCCTTTGCAGTAATACATATCAATTTCAAAATAACCATCATCTATTTGTTTTACCGCAGCATCCGGACAATATAGCCAACAGAAGCCACATTTTATGCATTCGTTTTTATCAAGGATTGGTCGATCACTTCGCCAATCACCTGTTCTTCTCGCACTGGCATTACCTGGCTCGGTAACAATATTACCAACTTCCATATTCTTCCAGGTGAAATCGTATGCTGATTTTAGCTTTTTATCCACCATTTTTACTCCTTTACCACCGTTTCATCATATGCCCGCCTCATTGCTACCATGTTTCCATCGGCACGTTTCCCAAACCTCTCTTTCAATTCCTCGTCCATAGACGCATTCCCAACAGCATCGGTTACTTTCATAAACGCACCAATCATTGTAGTATTAGTAATAGGCAAACCTATTGATTCCCTAGCTATTTTTGTGGCATTAACCGTAGCTATTCTATACTTTGAACCCAATTCCTTTTCAAAATACTCAGAGGATTTGGCAGAATTAATAATAATAACCCCACCATCTTTTAACCCTGAAGTAACATCCACAATTTTAAACAACGTTGGGTCAAGAACAACAACTATGTCTGGATTATATATATTAGTTCTGATTCGTATGAGCTCATCGCTGATCCTTAAGAATGCCATTACCGGGGCTCCCCTTCTCTCGGTTCCAAAATTAGGGAAAGATTGAGCATACTTTCCTTCCCTTATCGCAGCCTTGGCAAGCAACTCGCCTGCGGTAACTGCCCCCATACCACCTCGCCCATGCCACCTCGCTTCTAGAATTTTACCCATAAAGATAACCTCCTTGGCATAAAATAACTACCCCTGAAGGGACTCGAACCCTTGCATCTGGCTCCGGAGGCCAGCGCTCTATCCACTGAGCTACAGGGGCTAATTTTATATATTATACTCGTTTTTACAGATTTTGAGAAGGCTATA
>JAUUZT010000046.1 GCA_030589825.1 Dehalococcoidia bacterium | reverse complement strand
TTCGGCCCCGCTATAGCGGATTTCGAGTACAGGGCACCGCTAGCTCCCCGCTTAGCATGACCTCGACTATATGGTATCAGTATATTTTAACCACATCAATAAAATAGAAATATAATGTTAGTTCAGTATTCAACAAATAAAAAATGAGGAACTTTTATCTCAGTTAAATATACAATTTGTCCATTAAAACTAATTGACCTGATAAGAGTCTTTTGTTAAACTCGACAAGCTGCCTCATATAGCAAAATAATCTGCTATACCAAAAATGAGGATAAGCTTCGAAACCAAGCTTTAGAATATTTAATGTTTCATAAAAACAAGTTACTTATCGCAACAACAAATGCCGGTAAAATTGCGGAATATCGTTGTCTTCTTTCGCAACTCAACTGTCAGCTAACCTCTCCGGTCGAGGAAGGAATATCTTTGGTTGTGAATGAAACAGCAAATAATTATAGTCAAAACGCAAAGCTAAAAGCTCTGGCTTATGCCAAATATAGTAGCCTTACCACTATTGCTGACGACTCAGGACTTGAAGTTGACGCCCTTAATGGTATGCCTGGAGTTCTTTCAGCTCGCTTTGCCGGTGAGAAAGCTACCGATACAGATAATGTTAGACTACTTTTAGCCAAACTCAAGAATATCCCCTGGGATAAACGAACCGCCCATTTTACCTGTGTGATTGCTATTTCTAATCCCAGAGGTATGGTAGAACTATGCGATGCCAGTTGTTATGGAATAATTACTTTTGAACCCATAGGGAATAATGGCTTTGGCTATGACCCAGTATTTTATCTCCCAGAACTAAATAAAACGATGGCAGAGCTATCCCAACAAAGAAAAAATGAAATAAGTCACCGCTCAAAGGCTGTTCTAAAAGCACAACAAATACTGCGGCGAAGCCATTTTACCAATAGTCCTTAGTGTGCGCTTGTAATTTATCCATTAACCCAAAAATAGTAACTATATGCAGGTTTAGACAAATAACAGCAAGCTGACATAGCTAACCTATTCAAGTTATAATTAATAGTATCACTAATGTGTATATCTGATTCTATTTAAGGAATAATAGTATGGAAATAATCCCTGCCATAGATATTAAAGATGGTAAATGTGTAAGGCTATATCAGGGCGACTATAAGCAACAAACTATCTTTGATGAAAATCCTGTAAATGTAGCCCTGAGATGGAAATCTCAAGGTGCCTCATGGTTACATGTAATCGATCTGGATGGAGCAGCTACTGGTGAGCCTAAAAATATAACAACAGTTGAGGATATTATCAGGGCTGGTGATTTGCAAATAGAGTTGGGCGGTGGGCTCAGGCAAGAGAAAACAATAGCTGATATGTTATGTAAAGGAGTTAAAAGAGTAATCCTGGGCACCATAGCCATTGAAAACCCTACCTTAGTTAAAAATCTTTGTCACAGTTTTGGGGATGCTGTTGTGATTGCACTTGATGCTCGAGAAGGGATGATATCTACACATGGTTGGCAAAAGAATACTACAGTTGACGTCTTACTTTTTGCCCAACAAGCAATGAAGCTAGGCGTAGGTCGCTTTATCTATACCGATATACAGAGAGATGGGACCCTTACCGAACCTAACTTTGATTCTATAAAAAAATTAATTACGGAGCTAAAAGTACCTGTTATTGCCTCTGGTGGTATTTCCAAACTGGAGCATTTGCGGAGGCTAAGCGATTTAGGAGCCGATGCTGCTATCATTGGTAAGGCACTTTACACAGGAGATATCAATTTACATGAAGCTATTATTGAAAGTGGAGGACAAATAAATCAATGCTAAAACTTGATGCCCAAGGTTTGATTCCAGCTATTATCCAGAATGCCGCAGATGGAGAAATCCTTATGTTAGGTTACATGAATAAAGAATCGTTAAACAGGACTCTGTCCAGTGGTGATGTCTGGTTCTACAGTCGAAGTCGGCAAGAACTTTGGCACAAAGGTGCTACCTCGGGTAACTTCCTAAGAGTACAATCAATCTATAAGGATTGTGACAACGATACACTTCTAATAAAAGCAAAACCGGTAGGTCCAGTGTGTCATTTGGGATTCAGAACCTGTTTTTTAAAAAATGAGACCGAATATAGATTCCTCGACCCTGATGACTCTGTATAAGAAGTTTACATTCAGGTTTTATCAGCTTCAATAACAGTATTTAACGCCGATATAGCAGCTTTTAATTGATTGTTGTCAGGATTCCTCGTAGTTAACGATTGCAAGAGTAAACCAGGAGCTAGCAGCACTTTTGCAACAGGGTTCCTGCTAAATCTGGCACTCAGCCTGGTAACCTCATATCCAATAGCTGCGATAACAGGTAGCAAGGCAACACGTGAAAGTATGCTTACCCACAGTGATGGACGCCCTGATAAAGCAAACACTATAATGGCAATTATCATCACTGAAAACAAAAAACTAGTCCCGCAACGAACATGAGCAGTAGAGAAGTTTTTTACTTCCTCCTCAATTAATGGGCATCCTGCCTCATAAGCATTAATAACCTTATGTTCTGCCCCATGAAAACCAAATATTCTCCTTACATCAGGAAATAGCCCAATTACTGTTAAATAGATGATAAAAATAACCATGCGTATGAGGCCTTCAATAATATGACTAACTAAATCTGATGCAATGAAGCTGTCAAGATATCGAGTAATCAAAAGGGGAGTGACGAAAAACAAGGCTACAGCAAAAGCGACGCTAACAGCCACAATTCCAAATAATAGTATCGCTGGAATATCCTCCTCTTCCTCCATTGATGCCACCTTTGCCGAATGCAATAAACTCCTTGTACCAAGAGTTAGAGCTTCAGCCAAAACTAGTATTCCTCTTATAAATGGAAGTTTTCTAGCAACTCCCTGATAAATCCCTGGTAATGGTCGGCTGTGAATATCCAATGAACCGTCAGGACGAAACACAGAAACAGCTGTGCTCTTTTTACCTCGCATCATCACCCCTTCAATAACTGCTTGCCCTCCATAATAAAATGGTTTTGTCATAGTTAATTCACCTATATGAAAACAGGGATGGCTCATTCTCTGAACCATCCCTGTTTGATTATTCTATTTTAAGTTCCTCACTAGTTAATCTTTCAATTCGTAACGTTTCCTGAAACGTTCAACTCTACCTCTTGTATCAAGTATCCTCTGTTTCCCTGTGTAGAAAGGATGACAGTTACTACACACATCAACTTTTATTTCAGGCTTTACGGATCCGGTTGTAAACTCATTGCCACAAAGGCAGGTCACTTTTGCGTCCTCGTAATATTTAGGATGGATCTTGGCTTTCATTATACACACTCACCCTTTTCTTGGTTCTTTTTTCTGATTCATATTTAACTAATCCGGTTATCAAAGCAAATAGGGTATAATCCCTGCCCATTCCTACATTACTGCCAGCCACTATACGGCTTCCACGCTGACGAACTAAGATAGAACCAGCGTTAACCTTCTCCCCAGCATATCTTTTTACCCCTAAACGCTTCGATTTACTATCACGTCCACTCCTTGTACTACCGCCACCTTTTTTATGTGCCATTATTATTCCTTTGGTTTGATTATTTCATTCACCGTTAACCTGGTGAACGTTTGTCGATGTCCTGTTTTTTTACGATAGCGTACTTTAGCTTTGTATTTAAATACCGTAACTTTGTCACCCTTGAAATCACCCAAGGAGGTAGCTGTAACTTTAGCGCCATTGATTAGAGGGTCACCTATAAGGGTGTTTTCATCATCTTCAATGAAAAGCACTTTATCCAGTACTACTTTATCACCTTCAAGTACACCTAATAACTCCACTTCAAGAGTTTTTTCAGGGCTCACTTTATATTGCTTGCCACCTGTTTCTATTATAGCGTAAATATCCTGCCTCCAATCTCAAAACGACACGAACAAAATAAATCTCTAGAGTTTAAACTTCAATATGTCTCTGATAACACATTAAGAAACTAGATTTTATCAACGTATATAGCTACGTGTCAAATTAACAAATCTCTGTCATTGAAGATTAACTATTGTTTAACCATAAACAATAGTTAAGTATAAAATTATACTTCCCTATTTTATCATATAGATTTATAATCTCCAGATGGCTCATATTAGAATTAAAGTAATTTCTATCTGCAAAATAGCTGTTGGAAATATTAAGAGGCTCTGAATGAGTAAAAATATGTTAGCTTCATCCAAGTCTCCACTGCACCAATTTAAATATAAGGCAAAAAAAAGGTTGGGTCAACATTTCCTGACAAACGAAGAAGTTGTGGAATGTATCTTAGATGCTGCTATGCTCAGTAAAAATGATACTGTAATTGAAGTTGGTCCAGGCTTGGGCATATTAACCATGAAACTAGCTAAAATGGTATCAACTGTTATCGCAGTAGAATTAGATACTAAACTGGTTAACTTACTATCAGACTCCACAACTGACTTCCCTAACATTAAAGTTATACATAAAGATATACTTAAAATTAACCCCGACCAACTCTTAGAATATCGATTGAAATCAACTGAATTTTCCGGTGATTATAAAGTGGTAGCTAATCTCCCCTATTATATTACTAATCCCATTCTCTACCACTTTTTAGAATCCAATCAAAAACCTTCATTAATGGTACTTATGGTACAGAAGGAGGTTGGAGAAGCGATGGTTGCTAAGCCAGGTAAAATGAGTTTCCTTAGTGTTAGTACACAATTCTATAGTGACCCCCAAGTAATAAGATATGTCCCTGCCAAGGATTTCTATCCTATACCCAAAGTGGATTCAGTTGTACTTCGTCTCGATGTTTATCGAACTCCTCCTGTTGATATCTGTAATATTGAGAACTTCTTTTATATGGTCCATTGTGGTTTCCGGGCTCCCCGAAAACAAATCCACAATTCACTGTCACTTGCATTAGAAATACCACCTGAGCAAATTAAATTACTACTAAAGAAAGCTAACATAGAACCTAAGCGACGACCTGAAACCCTTAATTTGCAAGAATGGAAACAACTATACGAAGTATTTCTTCCTATAGCAGGTAATTGATATGTTGACAGTTTTTGCACCAGCCAAAGTTAATCTAGTCCTTGAGGTACTAGGAGAAACTGCTGATTTGCATCAAATTATCAGTATCATTCAAACAATTAATCTCTGCGATGTCATTGAATTCCGAATGGTAAAAGATATTTCCTTTGCATGTAATAAACCGAGTTTACAACACGACAATATAATAGAGAAAGCTGCTTACCTCTTGAAAGAGACAACACATTGTACTAAAGGAGCAGAAATAAAATTGTATAAAAACATTCCCTGGGGAGCTGGATTTGGTGGAGGCAGTAGTGATGCCGCTAATACTTTATTGGCTCTAAATCAACTCTGGTCACTAAACCTGCCACCAAATAACTTGACATTTCTAGCATCTAAATTAGGTTCAGATGTCCCTTTTTTCCTTAATGGTGGCACCTCATTGGTGGAAGGATCAGGAGAAAAAGTGACACCTTTGTTATCTTTAGCACCTACCTGGTTTGTGTTGCTAGTCCCCCCACTACTTAAAATACCAAATAAGACAAGACGACTTTACCGTGAATTATATGAAAAAGATTTTACCGAAGGTAACTTTGTATCCGCTGCTTTATTAAATTTATTGCATAAACGAATGATTGCCTCTCATCAAATGTTTAATGTTTTTGAAAATGTTGCCTTTGGTTTCTTTCCGAGGCTAACCGAGTATAAACAAGTTTTCGAGAGGATTGGAGCCTCAATAGTGCACCTTGCTGGCTCTGGACCCAGCCTGTTCACTACCATGGCTGATGAAGAACAAGCCAAAGAGCTATGCTCTGATTTAAAAAACAAAGGTCTGGAAAGCTATGTGGTTTCCTCTTTACCCGCGAGAATCAGTAACTACCCTTGAACAACCCCCTATCATCAATAAAAGTTGATGTTATTAGCAAATCGATTAATCTGCCAGCTTTAACGATTTGACCAATTGTAATTCCTCAGATTTACTACCAACTTCTCCATCCAGTTTTGCCCTATGTACAATCTTCAGAATATTGCCTATGGCAGGCCCTGCAGGAATATTTATATCCCTTAGATCATCACCACTAATACTAGTCTTTATATAACGCAGTTCGTTTTCAAATAATTCAATGTTGTCCCGTATAACATTTGATGATGAAGCTATAGCATTAGTCCTGATAGCCAACTGGTTATACTTATAGAGCAAATAATATAAATCGCTGTTTTTTATGGAGGAATCTGCCAATACGCAAAGCTCATCCCTTAATTTAATAGTGTCTTTAAATGCTCTAGCCAACTTCAATGGAATATTAAGACGGTGCGTAAATCGTTTAAGCGCTTGTCCCCCAAATGGATAGATAAGAAGACACAGATAAAGCGAAGGCAACTGAGTTGCTGTATTATTAAGAGAACGTGCCTTTCTATATTCTTCACAAATATTTTCTTGATATCTCAACGATGAATCTATTACCAGGAGAACTCCAACTTCTCCCAGTTTTTCCAGTATATATTCAGGATATTCTTCTTTGAATATAAGCTCTATTT
>JAUUZT010000213.1 GCA_030589825.1 Dehalococcoidia bacterium | reverse complement strand
GCCCAGCCCAGTAGCATTATTGATATTCCAATGACGGCGGCGAAGATAAACCTGTTTCTCACGGCAAGAGATTCGCGTCGAGCGGTAATAGAAACGTCTTCCAGTGTTATGGCCTCCTCCCCCAGTTTATAGCCAGCCTCTTCCACTGCCTGTTTCAGTTCAGAGAACGTTGTCTCGTCAAGATATTCTACAGTGGCTTTCTCTGAGGCAAGGTTAACATTGGCTGAGATTACCCCGTCTACGCTTAGCAGTGCCTTTTCAACATGTGCAACGCAGCCTGCACAGGTCATACCGCTAACTGGAAAGATGGATTTTCTGGTAGCTGTACCATAGCCAAGACTGGAAATTGTTTTATTAATCGCTGTAAGGTCAACAGTTATCGGGTTATATTCTACAGAAGCCTTCCCTGATGCATAGCTCAGCTTTACCTGCTCTATGCCGTTCATCTCTGAGAGGCTTTTCTCGATAGTGGCAGCGCATGTAGTGCAGGTCATCCCGGTTACATGAATATGAGCTTTTATTGATTTCGTACTATTAGTTGTTCTTTTATTTACCATCATGACCTTCGAAACCCTGTCTGGAAATAAATTCTTGTGGAGTTTCTATTCCACGAATTCCACAGTTAGCTCTTTTACATCCCAGAGAGGCTCTATTTTTTCGGTTATCTCGCTCTTTATTGCGGCAGCAAACTGGTGGTTTGGAGGTAAGGTAATCACTATACGGACGTTACCGTCCTTTAGCTCAATGTCCTGGACCAGATTTGTATGCACAAGGTCTAACCCAGCCATAGGGTTCATGACTTTCCTGAGGCGCTTGCGTATCAGGGCTATAGTAGTCGGAACCTTCTCATTTACTAAACCATGGCGCTCTTCGTAGTTGGTAATGGCTGAGCGTAATCCCTCTATGGCAAGCACCGAACAATGTGCTTTGACTTTGGGCAGCCCTCCCAGCGCATCTGAAGCCTGGAGCCAGGAAATTTTTCTGGCTTCAGCCAACGTTTTTCCTTTAGCCATTTCCGTAATAATAGAGCCGGTAGCGATGTTGGAGGCACAACCATAAGATTCGAATTTGATATCGTCGATAATATTTGTGTTAGGGTCTACTTTTATATGTACGGATACCATATCACCACAGGCTGGACTGCCTTCCAATGCCTTTCCATCGGCATCTTCAATTTTACCCACATTGCGTGGGTGCCGAAAATGCTCCATTACTGTTTCATTATAGGGTGAGCTCATTTCTAATCCTCCTAATCTATTTTTGCTTGCCCAGAGGGCTGATACTTCTCAATTCGCTTACTACCTCATCCAGTGTCTGGACAATAGCATCGACATCTTCCATGCTGTTATAACGTCCGAAGGTAAAACGTATTGACCCGTGGGCTCTTTCATGGTCGCCACCTATGCCAAAGATAACATGGCTACCTTCCAGGGAGCGACTGAAGCAGGCAGAGCCAGTGCTTACAGCAAAACCATGCATATCAAGATGAAGGGTAATAGCTTCGCCCTCTATGAAATGGAAAGAGATGTTGGCGTTATGAGGTAGCCGCTTCCAGCGATGACCGTTGAGTACGGTGTCAGGTATTTCGGTAAGCACGCGGTCAATAATACGGTCGCGCATTGATTGCAATCGCATCGTTTCTTCAGGCGTAACAAGTTCTACTGCCCTGGCAAACCCTGCTGCACCGGGTATATTCTCTATGCCAGCTCGAATATCGAACTCCTGGAAACCACCATCTACCCACTTGGCTATTTTTGTTCCTTTACGGATGTATAGCCCCCCTATGCCCTTGGGTCCATGAATGGTATGGGCAGCTACAGTTATTAAATCTACAGGTATGTTGCTGACATCAAGGGGAACCCGTGTGAAGGTGTGAGTCGCATCAGTATGGAACAAAACACCTCTCTCTCTACAAATACCAGTGATGCCTTTTATATCTTGAATGGTGCCGATTTCCTGGTTGGCGTGTTGTATGGAAACAAGTATTGTCTCGTTAGTGATAGTTTCCTTCAATCTGTCAAGGTTCACGAAGCCGTCACCATCTACATCCAGGTATGTCACCTTGAATCCCTGCTTCTCAAGGGCTCTGGCACTGTTCAGCACCGGGAAATCCTCGATTCCTGATACTATTATGTGTTTCCCTTTCTGGTCACCAAGAGCCAGCGCTACTCCTTTCAGTGCTATGTTTGAAGATTCGGTGCTTCCTGAGCTAAAGATAAACTCTTCAGGCGATGCACCCAGGGCAGTTGCAAGTGATTGCCTGGCGTTATCCAATACCTCCCTGGCCTCTATACCCTGTGAGTAGGCAAATTCAGAGGTGGCGATGCCATATTTGTCAAAGAAATATGGTTTCATTGTATCCAGTACCTGTTCATCAAGCCGGGTGGCTGCCGAATTATCCAGATATATCTGACGCTTGTTTAACATATTATTCTCCCGTCTATATAAAAAGGGTTATCGTTGATTCTCTTGCCTCATTTATGTAACTGCCTACTGAGCAATATTCTGATATCAGCTCTTCACGCAGGTCTTCTTTCTTTATCCCCATTATTTCCATGGTCATGTCGCAGGCAAGGATTTTACCGCCGAGTTCGTTGAAATCCTGTAAAAGTTTTTCTAAAGAGGCTGCCCCTGCCTTTTTCATTTTGCGTTTAACTATCCATTTGCCAAGGCCCAGTATGTTCATTTTAGAAAGAGGGCCCTTTTCCAGACCACCTTTCTTAAGGCGTTGCAGTCCCCAGAAAGTAAAGAAAAGCGATGCCTCCATTCCCATTGCCAGTGCCCCGTTGGCTACTATAAGGGCGCTGTAAATCTTGTCCAT
>JAUUZT010000138.1 GCA_030589825.1 Dehalococcoidia bacterium | reverse complement strand
TCCTGCTGTAGCAGCAAGAGCCAGTCCATTACGTATAAGGTAATTCATAGCATAGCCGTTGCTTACTTCCTTTATTTCGCCTGTTTTACCTTTTCCTTGGACATCCTTAAGAAATATAATCTTCATTGATAATCAAAATCCTTATAATGCTACAGCATCATTTTCTTTAACTGAGACCTCATTGACCTTCATTTATTTGTTTAATCTCTACCTTTAAATATAACGGTATTTCCTTTGCTTCTATTAGTAAACTATAATTCGATTTAAACCGCTCATCGGGGAAATCATCTATTAATTTATAAGAAATACGATATCCATTGGTAAAGTTATTGGGTTCTATAAACTGATATTCATTACTAGATAGCCATTCTTCTGGAGCGAATTCCTTACCTTTTCGAATGATAGATTTTAGGGCTACAAGGTCTCGGTCTTTGTTATGTCTGGGGCCTAAAATAGTATAACCTGCATCTATCAGCTTTTCTAAATAACCAATATCACTTATTGTTTCAAGTTGTATAGTCATACTTACTACCCCAATTAATAGATATTACTAATATAGTAAGGTTAGTATTAATATTCATGACAAATGTAACTCGGCTTTCTATATTTAATTAATACTAAAATGTATATTTGATAGTTTAGCATTTTTTAATTATATAAACATAAGAAAGTTGTTTAACTGGAGTGAAATTCTTTTTTAATATTTTCTAGTATTTCAGGGTATCCGAGTATATCAACTATGGTCATTGCCATTGACTTGGCAGCGTCAGCCAACCCTTTATTTCCAGCTTCAGATATTGCAGCAGCAGAGAAATCAGAAGTGTGTACTGTTACATTTGGGGGGGCTATTGCAACTGTTGCATGTATGCTAGGCACTATCTGGCTAACATTTCCCATATCAGTGCTGCCAATTACATAACTTGGTGTCAGGTCTTCCATAATTCGTCCAAGTGATTTCATATTTTTCTCGAACAGTCCAGCCATTATCATGTTATTTTTCATAGATGCATACATCTTTTCTTCCCATCTGTATTTCAGTGTAGCACCAGTTGCTGCCGCTGCTCCTTTAAAGCAATTTAACACTTTATCTTTCAACTCTTCGAGATAAACATTGTCCATACTTCGTATGATAAATAAACCAGCGCTATGAGAGGGTATTATATTTGGAGCTTCACCTCCATCAGTAATTATCCCGTGAATTCGGCTGTCTTCCTTTATATGCTGACGTAGTGAATTAATATTGTTGAAAGACAATATCATAGCTTCAAGGGCATTTATGCCTTTATAGGGGTGAGCGGCAGCATGGGCGGGTTTACCAATAAACTCCACTTCCAGGTTGTTTAGGGCCAACGCCAGTATTGTTGCTGCATTTACTGTAGATGGATGAACCATCATTGCTATATCCATGTCGTCAAAAACAGCAGCTTTAACCATGTCTATTTTGCCACCGAAGATTTCCTCTGCAGGCGTGCCTATAACAATGATGCTGCCCCCGAAAGCATCGACTGCGGCTTTAGCAGCAATTCCAGCACCAACGGAAGATGTTGCAATTATATTATGACCACAAGCGTGACCTAGCTTTGGTAATGCATCATACTCAGCAATAACTGCAACCTTTGGAGTTCCTTGACCATATGTTGCCATGAATGCGGTGGCTAACCCTGCAATCCCTGTCTCTATCTGAAACCCTTTGTTCTGAAGATATTCACTAAGCCAGGAAGCTGCCTTACGTTCTTCAAATCCCAATTCGGGGTTATCATGTATTCTATGGCTTAGCTGGAATAATTCCTTACACTGGCTATCTATGTTGTCAATTATATTCGTTTTTAAGCTTTCAATTTCTTTCATACTTGAAACCTCCATGATTAGTCATTATACTTTATAGAAGTTTTGATTTCTAGGCGTTAATCTGGGATACCATGAAAGCAGAGGAACTTATTGGTGAGCCTTTTAAGGGTTTGTTTGATATCGATAAATATTTGGGGCAATCCGTTGGTTCTAGATATGACTATGCTATAGAAAATATATTATCTGGTGAGAATAGGGATTCCGTTAATGGAATAATAACGGTGATTCGTAGCGGTAAGGGAATTCTAATAAAAGGTGAAGTAACTGTTCAGGTAGAACTAACATGTGATCGTTGTCTAAAGATTTTTGCTCAGTCGCTGAGTTTCAATATTGAAGAGGAAGTTTTATACCAGCATGGTTCAGTAGATGCTACATCTTTGTTTAGAGGTGATGATGAGATTATTTTAAGGGATAAAAATTTGCTTGATATTGGTGAACTTATCCGACAGTATACTTTAATAAATTTACCGATGAAGGTGTTGTGTAAACCTGATTGTATTGGAAATAAGGAGGATAGAAATTATGGCCGTTCCTAAAAAGAAATATGGAAAATCGCGCCAGGGGAAAAGGCGCAGTCATTTAGGATTAAATATGCCTGCTCTAGATATTTGCCCTCAATGTCATAGTCCTAAATTGTCGCATCATGTATGTCCTAATTGTGGGTATTATAATAATAGACAGGTGGTAGAAGTAGAGAGTACTACCAGAAAAGGTTAACTAGTAAGATGACTGGTACTGCAATAGTTTCATATGTATTTCCTGGTCAAGCATCACAAGAAGTAGGAATGGGATTAGAGCTGTATCAGAACTATCCTTTGGCTCGAGAGATTATTGATAAGGCTGATGATGTATTGGGGTTTTCTCTCTCCAGTCTATGTTTCGATGGACCGGAAGATGAGTTGACAAAAACAGTCAATGTACAGCCTGCTATATTGACAAATAGCATTGCCTGCCTGAAGGTTGCTCAGCAGGAGGGTGTCGGTTTATGTACTCCATCATTTATGGCAGGGCATAGCTTGGGTGAATATACTGCTTTAGTAGCTGCTGGGTCACTGGAATTTAGCGACGCGGTTAAATTGGTCAGGGAAAGAGGCAGGTTAATGTATGAAGTGGGGCAACGAAACCCTGGTGGTATGCTAGCAATAATTGGCACTGAACTTAAACTGGTGAAATAAATATGCTTGAGTAGTGGATGTAACATCTCTAACGAGAATTGTCCTGGACAAATAGTAATTAGCGGTTCCTTAGATGCTTTAAGTAAGGCTAGGATATTAGCGAAGGAGAAAAATATAAGGCATATAATACCACTAAAAGTTAGTGGGGCTTTCCATTCCACATTAATGGAACCAATATTAGCTGAATTTAAGCAACTTATATCAAACTTTACTTTCTATACTCCAAGTTGTCCTATTATTAGTAATGTGACTGCACAGCCAATAGTTGAAGTTACTGCAATACGTGATGAATTGGTTAAACAACTATATTGTTGTATTAGATGGCAATCATCTATTGAATATATGATAAATAATGGGGTAAAAAAGTTCTATGAAATTGGACCTGGTAAGGTGCTAAATGGATTAATTAGACGTATAGACCAACAAACTCAGGTGGTTAACATCTCTGGAAGTGAAACAATAATACAGTTAAAACCCTGTTAGAGAATGGCAAGTGATTGAATATGAGTACAAGGAGAAAAGCAAGAATTAATGCCATGAAGTTGCTCTATGAACTTGATTGTACTAGTCATAGTTTGGAGAATAGTCTGGACCATCTGGTTGAGAATGAGAAATTATCGAAGGAGAAGATCTCTTTTGTTGTGAATATTGTTGAAGGAGTACTTGATAATAAAAATAAAATTGATGATATCATTGAGCACTTTGCCTCTGCTTTTCCCATAGAGCAAATGGCAGTAATTGATAGAAATATCTTACGGATTGCTATATATGAAATTTTATATGATGATGATACTCCGTT
>JAUUZT010000152.1 GCA_030589825.1 Dehalococcoidia bacterium | reverse complement strand
ACCTCTTAAAAAGATGGCAAAAACAAATGGCGAACCTGTTTTCGCATAGGTAACTTAATTTAGTTACCCATCTGACCTGGTTTTTTCTCAACGGATCAGGATCGGGTGTAAGACAGTTGAGGTGCTTCAGTCTTTGTGCCATTAGAGATTGACTAAGAAAATATGGCTGGTCTGGTTGGATGCGGTCAGCAGATGAAAACCAGATGAGAATAAAGGAGCTGACTAAGCCTGTAGTATATTCTGGCAACCTTTTTTTGGACGGGGAGTTCGACCCTCCCCCGCCTCCACCATCTAGTAGTATTAGCGCTGGTTGAATATACCAGCGTTTGCTGTATACATAAAACGAAAAATCCTCCCAAGCATATTTATACGCCAGCTAAATGTATAGCTTCTATAATAATAACCTTGGAGAATATTATCGATTTTGCTCATTTTGTTAGAAAATTGTAACACAACACCAAAATATGTCAATTTATTTTGGTGGAGGCGGGGGAGGGTCGAACTCCCCGTCCAAAAAAAAGTTGCCAGAATATACTACAGGCTTAGTCAGCTCCTTTATTCTTATCTGATTTTCATCTGCTGACCGCATCCAACCAGACCAGCCATTTTTTCTTAGTCAATCTTTAATGGCACAAAGACTGAAGCACCTCAACTGTCTTACACCCGATCCCAATCCGTTGAGAAAAAACCAGGTCAGATGGGTAACTAAATTAAGTTACCTATGCGAAAACAGGTTCGCCATTTGTTTTTGCCATCTTTTTAAGAGGTAGATGGCACCTCTTGCCTGCAATCCTGTAGGCCTTTCCCTGTCGAAGCCACGCGCCCCCTTATAAATATCTGTTCTTTTCTATTACCTCCTCCTTGATTTCAAGGTTCTGTCCAGTTCTCTATCTATTTCCCGCCGGGCGATGCTTTCTCTTTTATCATATGCCCGTTTACCTTTAGCAATGCCAAGTTCCAATTTAGCTACACCGTGTTTAATGTACAACTTAAGAGGAACAAGAGTCAAACGTTGTTGCTTTATTTTTCCAGCAATGCTATCTATTTCCTTTCTATGTAATAATAGTTTCCTAGGTCTTTCAGGCTCATGGCTATTATAGCTGGCAGCATTATATGCAGCAATATGACAATTGAAAAGCCATAACTCAGCATTTTCAGGCCTGGCGTAAGCATCACTCAAACTGATCCTACCTGCTCTAATAGATTTAATCTCTGACCCTTTGAGTACAATACCAGCTTCAGTAGTTTCCATGATGAAATAGTCATGATAAGCTTTTCGATTAGTAGCTATCTTTATAAAATTATGAGACATAGTAAAATTCTACCATTGCATAATATCATTGTCATTTTTAAAGATAGTTCTTTCTTTCGCTGTGAATGGTTTACCATGTAGCATTGGCTACTAATAATTATCTTATCTTTCTTAAAGGAGTTAGGTTATGAGCCGAAACACGAAATTTCTTCTATTCATAGTAGGTTTCCTATTTATTGCAGCATTAATTAGTGGTATCACTTTAGTAATAAAACGTGGTGAGAATAATTATACTGAAATATTACTGTCACAAGTAACAACGCCTAACATAAAAGGGGAAATATCAATTGATGGTGCTGTATCATGTCCTGGCATTTTTCATTTTTCTGAGGGGGATACTATTCAGTCTATGCTTACGGATGCAGGTATTAAAACGGATGCCTCTTTAAACCATATTAAAATGTATATTCCTTATCAATTACAAAAACCTGTGCCTCAAAGAATTAACATCAATAGAGCGGATACATGGCTTCTTGAAGCACTACCTGGAATTGGGGAATCTAAGGCACAAGCCATCGTAAATTACCGAAACGCTAATGGTAATTTCCATTGCATTGAAGATGTCATACTAGTAAAGGGATTTGGTGAAGCAACTTTCAATAATATAAAGGACCTAATAACTGTTTCTGAGTAGACAACTATTATGTGGCTTTTGTGTGTTAGCTGTGCATGGGTGGCTGGTATCTTTTTTGTTCCAAAATTCAGCCTCCCTTTTTTTCTAATATTTTCTTTTTCTCTGCCATTATTGATTATTCCTTTTCGAAAAGAAATTAAGACCCGTTTAATAATAACAAGTCTGTTTATTCTATTTTTCTTTGCCGGTGGCTTTCACTATATTTCAAATATACCTCAAATAGACGAACATCTACTTTGCTACTATAATGAAAAAGGAGATGTCCAGTTTCAAGGAATAATCAAAGAAGAACCTGATGACAGAGATACCTTCAGTTTCTTGAAAGTCTCTGTTAGTAAAATTAAAGTAGCAAACACATATAGCGAAGTATCAGGAACTGCATTGATACGAGTTAACAGGTATCCATCATACCATTATGGAGATATATTAAAAGTAACCGGTAAACTGGAAACACCTTCCCCGTTCTCTGATTTTGATTACGAAAACTACCTTGCTAAGCAATCTATATATTCAGTTATTTATTATCCTGATATTGAGATAATATCCAGAGATCAGGGTCTAATACCCCTTCAGTGGGTATATTCACTTAGAGAAAACCTCTCTATTTCATTATCTCAGTCTTTACCTGAACCACAGGCCTCTCTTGCTCAGGGTATTTTACTTGGAATTCGAGGAAATATATCCCAATCCCTTTACCAGCAGTTTTCCAGAACCGGTATAGCACATTTACTTGCTATCTCAGGTTTGCATATTAGTATAGTAATAATCATGATACTTGGTATTAGTATCTTTCTTTTTGGTCGGCAGCATTCTTTGTACTTCTGGATTGCCATTCTGGCTACGTGGTGTTACGTCTTGCTCACTGGAATGCGACCACCAATTATTCGTGCTGCAATCATGGCAAGCCTTTTCCTAACAGCGGATATACTAGGAAGACAGCGAAGTTCTATAACAGCTTTAGCTTTTGCGGCTGCGGTAATGATTGCTATACAACCTCAGCTTCTCTGGACCACTTCATTTCAGCTTAGTTTCATGGCAATGTGTGGTCTTATTTTCCTGTACCCTTTTATTAGTAAATCAGGAAGGCATTTTACATCCACTATATTTTGTAATAATAACAAGTTAATCAGTATAAGTAATGTGATATCGGATACCCTCGCTGCAACACTAGCAGTCACAATATCTATCTGGCCTATCATAGCCCAAAACTTTCAAATAATTTCTCTTGTTTCTTTACCAGCAAATCTTTTTGCTTTACCATCTCTACCTGCCATTATAATAAGCTCCGCACTGGTAGCATTCTCAGGACTGTTTATTCCATTTATGGCACATATACTCGGCTGGGTCGCCTGGCTATTTCTTAATTATCTTCTCCTGATAGTTCAAATATTCGCTGCTTCGCCATTCTGTTATATAGAAACTGGCAAAATTAATACTTGGCACATATTTATATACTACATCGGTTTAGTAATAGTTGTTATATTGCTCAATCATATGGATAAACTACAATACTTCTTCTCCCATCAGCCTCATGGAGATACAGGAAAATGATAACTGAGTCCAAAAAGTCAAAGATTTTCGTACTGTTTACGAAGAACATACGTTAAAAATTTTTCGTTTTTCCGGGCAATCTTTAAAAAAACTCTTTTACCAATCAAATAGATTCTACTCCTAGAAACAATATTTTTTAAAGCAATCTT
>JAUUZT010000120.1 GCA_030589825.1 Dehalococcoidia bacterium | reverse complement strand
AGGAAGTTTTACCAGTTGTTTTGCCAGTTCAAGGGTGGGTTCTCCGGGAGGCACACCCAATCGAGGCATTCCCCCCAGTTGCTTGTTAGTGTCTACCTTTATCAGTACAGGAATCTTCTTACCCATCGATTCTCCGCCAGGGAGGCACCTTCTGCCTGTTCCACCATGTCTATATTAAGCATTAACGACAGGTCTTTCCTGCCAAGCAGTTTTCTCAGTTTTTGTTGCTTATGTCCGCCGTAGTAGCCGGGGTGAGAAATCAGGATATTGGTTATACCTGCTTCAGCCATTGCCTCGGCCTGTCCCATAGAGCCTACGTCAACTCCGCAAGCTCCCGCTGCTATCTGCATTTTAGCTATCTCGGCGCACTCGTGGACTTTCACGTGAGGCCGTAATCTAAGTCCAGCTCCGGCTGCCAGTTTGGACATTCTATCGATGTTCGCCTCAAGTTTGTCCAGGTCTACCAGCACCGCTGGTGTGTCCAGTGATGGATAAGGAATACTTTGCTCTGTCACGATTTTACCTCCATTGTATTGTTAGTTAAATTATTAAAAAAGGGAATTCTCAGCCATGATTGCCTGTTCTATGAGCTGATATAAGAGGAAGATCTTTCATGGTTATCAGTCCTGCTGGAGCATCCATGACTCGATGAATTGAATTGACTATGATAGCGGCTGTGGCTATGTCACCATGTATGCCGCCCTTGATGACGACTTCCATGTCTGGAATACCATGGATATATACTGCATCATAGGGTTGATTGGCTCCCACAGCGGCTTCGAATTCGAGGGTGATTACCTTTTTCCCTGCCATACATCCTTTGGTTACCTGCCGAACACCTGCTACCTGGCCTGGTTCAACCGTGAAATAATCAGTGGAAACTTGTGTTGTGGCAATTACAGGTTCAATGCTTTCAGTTATATGTTCCAGTTTCCACCCTATGCCATCGGCAATCATTGCCATGGATTCAGCAAGGCCAACATGTCGTATAGAGCCTGAAGAAACACGTTGTTTGAATTCCTTAAGTGTACATCCTACTCCAATCTTTTGTTGAAAAGGTTTACGCCGTGGTGATGCATCCTGAAACCTGACCACCTTTACCTGGTCTATCTGCTGACATACCCCTGTCATTACCAGCGGCCAGATATCCATCAGAAATCCGGGATTCACCCCGGTAGCAAGCAAGGTGCAATTATGCATCTTTGCCATACTATCCAGCTCTGATGCAAGAGATGGCATGGTGTCGTAGGGATAGCATAGCTCCTCACAGGTGGAAATGACGTTGGCGCCAGCATTAAGGCAGTGTTCTACCTGTGGACGGATTAGTCTTGCGGAAGAGACGGTGCTAAGAAAAACCAAGTCTGGTTTTGTTTGACATAAAATATCTTTAGCGTTCGAGGAGATAGGGATATTCAGCTTTTTTTTCAGCCCTGATGTTTTACCAAGGTCTTTTCCGCTAAGGTGGGTATCAGTGTCTATAGCACCGACAAATTCAATATCGGGTTGTTGAGCAGCGAGTTTAGCTACGCTACAGCCAATAGGGCCACATCCATATTGTACTGCCCTTATCTTTGTCATGCTTTGCTGTAAATTGTTTGCATCATTGCCTGACATTTTATTATTGATATCATATCATCTTATATATACCGCTTGCCAAACGAGTTATTGGCTATTTTACGAAGGAGTTGTATATATCTGCTAAAAAAATGTAGATAAAAAATTACAAGCAGGCGGCTAGTTTCTTCTTCGCAGTATTTTACCGGGCCTGACTCCGGTGGAATTTCCATTATCTATCACCAGCTGTCCGTTGACCAAGACATATTTTATTCCCTCGGCGTACTGGTGAGGCTCGGCGAAGGTGGCTTTGTCTATTATCGTGCCGGCATCGAAGATTGCCAGGTCAGCCCAGGAGCCCTCCCTGATGATGCCCCTGTCCTGCAGTCCTATTTTACCCGCCGGTAGCGAGGTCATTTTCCTTACCGCCTGTTCCAACGACAGCAGTTTCTCTTCCCTGACATATTTTCCCAGTACCCTGGGGAAGGTGCCATATGCCCTTGGGTGTGGTTTACCGCCAGCATCAGGTGAGGTAACCCATCCGTCAGAGATGACTGCTGAGAGTGGATTTGCCAGTACCGTTCTCATGTCTTCCTCACACATACTGAAAAGCACCACGGTAGCATCTGCCTCCGTTTCCAGTAACCAGTCGAAGAATGCCTGGTAGGGTGAATTGAAACTGCCTTTTTCTTTGAATATCTGCTCCAGAGATTTGCCTTCATATTTATGGTGCAGTGGACAATCGGCAACGAAGATTCCCTTCCAGTCGGAGCTCTTGATGCGGTTAGTATTAGTCATGCGGTCTTCGGAGATTTCGCTCTCTAGAGCTTTTCGCGTCTTTGAGTCTCTCAACCTTTCCAGCATCTGGGCGATGCCACCCTCAAGTACCCAATTTGGTAACGCCGAAGTAATGGTGGTACTGCCGGCGATATAGGGATAGACATCACAATTGACCTCAACTCCATTCTGCCTTGCCTGCGCCATTATCTTCAGTGCCCCGTGAACCTTACCGTAGTTGGTCATACCAGCCGTCTTGTGATGAGAAATCTCAAGCGGTATATTGTTTTCCGAGGCTATGCGTATGGCTTCATCCACCGCCTCTATCAAGCTGTCTCCTTCGTTCCTGATATGTGACGTGTAAATAGCACCATAGTTGCTTAAAACGCCGGCAAGTTCTATAAGCTCTTCGGTAGAAGAATAGCTGCCGGGCGGATAGATAAGGCCGGATGACATGCCGAAGGCACCATCTTCAAGCGCTTGTTTGAGCAGGTTCTTCATCTGCTGCATCTGTTCAGTTGTTGGCGTGGACGAATCGAACCCCATGACAGCGAGGCGGAGGGTGCCATGTCCCACCAGGGGTGCAAGGTTCATTGCTGTACCATGGGATTCCACTTTCTGATAAAACTCTCCGATACTTTGCCAGTCCCATCCATAGTTGAAACCTTTTTTCAGAAAGGGTGAAAGGTATGCTTTCAACAGTTCAAGGTAATTGGGATTTACAGGTGCCATGGAAAGTCCGCAGTTACCAGCGACCGATGTAGTTACACCCTGCATCAGGTAATTTGTAGCGTCTGGAAATGCCATGATGGCATGGTCGGCATGGTCATGCAGGTCTATAAATCCCGGGGCAACGATCAGTCCTTTAGCATCTATTACATTACTACCCTCGGCAGGTATATAGCCAAGGCTCTTGATTTTGCCGTTGGATATTCCTATGTCCCTTTGAAACCATGGGCTGCCGGTGCCATCAAGTACCCTTCCTCCCTTTATTACCATGTCAAAACCAGTTGCCATATCTATTAGCCTCCTAATCATTGTTAATGCCTTACTGTAAGATGTAAGGCGGATGTTTTTAGTAGCTAAGGATATCACATAAATGGAATTAACCTGTGGCCAATATCAGAGTATTGTATCTGGACTTATTCCATATACAGTGGATAAAGCTATGGTGGCGAATAAGCAGGTATGCGTAAAGAAAAACTATAAGAAATAATAGCTCACTATGAGCAATTCCGCTAAAGTTGGAAACAGGTGTAATCAGTTATTTTTTAGAATATCAGAGATTAGTTATTTCTAATCTGATTTTGTTCTATTGTACCCTGCCCAACGTCTCCCTGGTGTGTGTTACAGACCTGTCCCCCACCAGCCAAAACGGTAGAAGCCATCAAGCTGAGCACCAATACTAAAACCAGCACAAACATTGAAACGTAACCGGAGATTCTCTTCAAAGTATCACCTCTCAATAAGTTAATTTGCGAATAGCCAGTTTACCGCAGGAGTAAGAATGAAGTCAAACCTGTATTTTTTAATAATTACTGTTTACATTATCTACTTGGAGGCAGGGCAGAGTCGCATGCACTCAGCGCAGCCACCGGCGGCGTAGCGGAAGGAGGCGCAGGCGAATCTGTTGATGGAATAGCTTTCTCCGTTCTCTGGCATTTGCAGGGCGCCGGCAGGACATCCTTTAATACAGATATTGCAGTCGCT
>JAUUZT010000114.1 GCA_030589825.1 Dehalococcoidia bacterium | reverse complement strand
ATTTAGCGGCACTTCTTTCAAATTTGCACAAAGGGGATGTCCTTTTTATCGATGAAGTTCATCGGCTAAGTCACACAGTAGAAGAAAAGCTTTATCCCGCCATGGAGGATTTCATCTTTGATATTTTTCTGGGGAAGGGGCCAGCAGCTAGAAGCCTGCAGTTAAGTTTGCCGCATTTTACCTTAATTGGAGCTACTACACGCTTTGCCTTGATTAGTCCTCCTCTTCGAGATAGGTTTGGGGCAACTTACCATCTTGATTTTTATGACGAGAAAGCCATATTAACGATTTTAGAGCGAACATCAACCATACTTAAAGTAGAGGCAGATACTAAGGGGCTTATGCAGGTTGCTAGACGTGCTCGAGGTACTCCAAGGGTAGCTAATCGTCTATTAAAGAGATTACGTGATTATGCGCAGATTAAAGCTGATGGTGTAATTACTGAGGAGATTGCTATAGAAGGGCTCTCGATGCTTGAAGTTGACTCTGTTGGATTGGATGAAGTTGATCACCGGGTACTCCATGCCATAATTGATAAATTCGATGGTGGCCCAGTGGGGCTAGAGACTCTTGCCGCTTCTATCAGTGAGGACTCTGATACTATTATGGATGTGTATGAACCATATCTTCTTCAATTGGGATTTATAGAGCGTAGTCCTCGTGGCAGGATGGCTACCAGACTTGCTTATGAACATCTAGGGCTATCATATAAAGGGGTAATTCGACTTCAATCAAATTTTTGGAATCAGGAAGAAGATTAGCTCCCCAAGTGTATTTGCGTATCTTTTTTCGTGAATTAAGGTCAACTGAACAGCGACTAAAAATAGGGTTGTAAAACCGCAAATAGTACACCAGTGAATATTATTTTAGTTATTTGAGTGAAGCAGAAGTCAGTCCCTCTGCTATTTGTCTTAAACCTGATAGGCGATGTCTTATGTATACAATATGATTGAAGAGAGAAATAATAGTGTATCAGTTAATTGATACTCATGCTCATCTGGAGGAGCTGAAGAATTTAGAATTGGTTTTTGATGAAGCACGAGAGAATGGCGTTATTGCTATTGTGGCTGTTGGTTCGGATTACGAATCTAATGTCAAGGTATTGGAATTATCCGAAAAATACCCTTCCTTTGTGTACCCTGCCTTAGGTTTGTATCCTTGGCAACTTTCCAAACTTGGGCTTCTAGAAGTGGAAAAAATAGAACAGCTTATCGAGCAGAATATAAAAAAAGCAGTTGCTATTGGAGAAATAGGTTTAGATTACCATAAACAATTACTAAAAGCTGTATCAAAAGAGTTACAGAAAAAAGTATTTAAGCGTCTCCTCGAGATAGCAAAACGATATGATAAACCGGTAATAATACATAGCAGGTATGCTTGGAAGGATGCATTCCTGTTGACTAGAGATGTAAATATAGAAAAAGCAGTGTTTCACTGGTTTACTGGACCATCCAGTGTGCTTGATAGTATTATCTCTAATGATTATTATATTTCTGCAACACCTGCTGCCGCTTATCATGAAGAACACCAAAGAGCGGTAAAAGCAGTGCCACTTGAACATTTAATTCTCGAGACGGATAGCCCTGTCACCTATGGCAGAGAAGCACGATATAGTGCTAAACCATCTGATATAGTGAGAAGCTTGAGATCGGCGGCTCTACTAAGAGGAATCAATCAAGCAATAATTGCTGAGGAAAGCACGCGAAATGCCATAGCCCTTTTCACTTTAGGAAAATAGAGTATGGAGGTAAAAGATAATAGATGCCATTAAACATAGTTGGGGAAGATAACTTTAAGAAGGATGTGTTGGAGGCCGATGTTCCTGTTCTGGTAGATTTTTGGGCGGTGTGGTGTGGACCATGTATAGCAGTTGCTCCTGTTCTAGTAGAACTGGAGCAAGAGTATGATGGCAAGATGAAATTGGCTAAAATTAATGTAGACGAGAATAATATCCTGGCTGCGCAATATGGTATTGCTGCAATCCCTACAATGCTTATATTTAAAGGTGGCAAACCTGTAAAGCAATTCGTAGGTTTAAAGTCTAAGAAAGCCCTGAAAGAAGCGCTCGATGAGTTAATGGAGAATTGAGTTTTTAATAATTGTGTTGACCTAGTGTTATTTGGCTTCTCTAGGGCGAAACATAAATAGTGACTAGTTTGTGTCTCTGTTAAAACAATTGCCCTGTTCGAGGTATTATTACCATAGGGAATTGTTTTATTAAGAATACTGCTATTGCAGAGTGTGATATAAATCCTTCTGTACCAGGTACTTTACTGATAACGGCAACAAAGGCTATACATAGTGCCAAGCCTATTCCTGCTCCCAGTAAGAAACCGATTACCCTGTCTAACCAACCTAGCATTGCAGCAAAGACTAGTTTCGTTATTAGTTGACTGATAATAGCAGATACAATTAGTACAGATACAACAATTATGGCATAAGCAGCTATACTTGACCAGATAGCTCCTTCTGGTGACAAGAAAAAGGCGAGTGATTCATGACAATAACCTGCCAGGACTATTCCTCCAATCAATCCAGCTATTCCGAATATGGCTCTGGTTGCTCCTTTAAATAATCCAAACATTCCAAAGGAAAGGATAACTACTATTATTGCTATATCTAGCCAATTCATATCTATGTTGTCCTTAATTTATAATTGCTGCAGTCCTCTATATGTCTATTCTTATGATAGACATATAGAAGGGATTTCAATTAAAGATAATATTAGTTTGATTTATGGTAAGAGGTCAACATTATTTTTATGGAAATTCAAATATAACCTGTATAAGCCCTATAATTGTAAGGAGGGAAATGGAATCGCCATCAACAGAGGTCTTAGACTCTCTATTTCAGAGGAGTTTTCAAATAGCACCAAAACGCCGCTTTCGGTGTTCGTATTCAATGAGGGCTTTTTCAATCTCTTTTTGGTTAAAGTCAGGCCATAATACCGGGGTGAAATATAGTTCACTGTAAGAAGCTTGCCACAAGAGGAAGTTGCTCAGCCTGTTTTCGCCTCCGGTGCGAATGATAAAATCAGGATTGGGAAGTCCAGATGTAAATAGATATTGGCTGAATACAGTCTCATCTAACTCAGCACTGGATAGACCTGCGTCAATGATACGTTTGGTAGCCTGCACAATTTCGTCACGTCCCCCATAATCAAAGGCAAGACAAAGGGTAAAGGCAGTATTATTTTTTGTTAATGATATAGCTGCAGATAATTTTTGTTGTAACTTTATTGATAACTTATTCGTTTTACCAATGTGTATTAACCGAATATTATTTTTATGTAAGTTTTCAGTTTCCCTGTCGATTTTCTGGGTCAGGAGATGGATTAATCCTGAAACTTCTGTTTTGGGGCGGTTCCAGTTCTCTGTTGAGAAGGCATAAAGAGTGAGGTATTTAACTCCATAGTTGATAAGGGACTGGAAGGTTGGCCGAATATTGTTTCCTCCTGCCTGGTGTCCAGCAATCCTGGGTAGGCCACGCTTTTTAGCCCATCTTCCGTTACCATCCATGATGATAGCAATATGTTGTGGTGGATAGTTTATCTGGCTCAATTGTTTTTCTCCCCTGAAAGAAGACGTGATATTTTCTGAATTGGACAGGTAATATTATACTTCAGATAGGAAGATAATAGTTTACTGTGCCAGTCGAAGGAGAAATTAGGCGAATTTAGTAGTACGGTAGACATGTCTCCCGAAGTAAATGTATTAAATAGTTTCTCGATTTGTTGGTTGCTCAATTTACTATAAATCCATCTGATCCAGTAGCCTAAACTGATTTCTCTCCCCATTTTTGCTTTCCATCGCTTCTGGTATTGGGCGAGGTAGCTTGCAGAGAGGATATCCTTATCCAGGGCCTCTTTAAGCACATCGCTGGCTATCTGTGCTCCTAAATTACCCAAATAGATACCTCCTCCAGTAGTAGGTTTAACTTGGCCTGCAGCATCTCCGATAACAAGTATTCTCTCTCTCACACTATGAGGTAAGGCACATAAGGGTATTGTTTTTTGTCTTATATTGATATCAGTGGCAGTTAATCTTCCCCTGCAGAGGGGGCTAAGCAGAAATTTTTCCAAGTGTAATTTTGCATGGGATGATGATATTAACCCTGCCAGAGCTTTACCAGGTGAAGTAGGTACT
>JAUUZT010000084.1 GCA_030589825.1 Dehalococcoidia bacterium | reverse complement strand
CCTTTCTTCGCCTTCAGAGTGGCGATATATCGAGGGAACCTCGATATCAAGAGAATCCGCACTTACAATGTTTTCTTGGAATGGCCCAGTAATAGTACCAATACCTGTTATGACCACTACCAGGCCTATTAATAAAATTTTTACTTTCTTATTCATCTCTCTCCTTTCTGTGGATTTCCTGTTTTCAAGGTCTCTTGACCTCTACCCTTCATAATAAACCTGAATTATGTAGAAATTGTGAAGGAGTTATAGCAATTTTGTGTTATTTTTTGAACCCTCTTTTAAGAGAAAATATAACTGCAGGCACGACGTGCTATAATAGGCTATTAAATATAGGCATTTTAATAAAAATAGCAATAAAACGACATCTAAGCCAGAAGATACAAGGACATTACAGTTTTTCTGGCAGGGAATAGTTCAGTAGACTATTTCCTCAATACAAAAGGAGAGATTAGATGAAGGAAATCGAACTGGTAGTTAACAATCGTGAAATCCTGGGGAAGAAAGTCAAAAACCTGCGCCGCCAGGGAATGACCCCAGTGCATCTCTTTGGGCCCAGTACTAAATCGGTTGCTTTGCAAGGAGATACCGAAATCCTTGAGAAAATTCTTAAAGAAGAGAGCAAGGCTGCTCTTATCAGCCTTAAGGTTGATAAGTCGAAAAGGGCAAAGCATGTTGTAGTCAGGGAAGTCCAACGCGATCCTATGACCAGACAGTTGCTACATATAGATTTTTTCCAGGTAAAAATGACGGAAAAGGTGAAAATGGAGATACCTGTGGTGCTGGTAGGAAAAGCACCGGCAATAAAAATATCGGGTAACATGCTGGAACATGAACTTAATACGATAAGCGTAGAGAGCCTCCCCACCAATCTTCCTGCCAATATAGAAATCGATGTCAGCTCTCTTACTCAGGGAGGACAGTCGCTAAGGGTGAAGGATATAACACCTTTAGAAGGGGTCTCAATCCTCAACCAACCAGGACAGGTAGTAGTAAAAATTGCCGTACCTCGTCTGCGCAAGGAAGATGAAGAACTGGAAAGTGTTTCTACGGAGGCAGGAGCATCTGCTGAGGCAGTTGCTCCTGCGAAAGAAAAATCGGCTGAATAATAGTATCTGGATAACCTTTAAGCTATACCCTTTTCGATTTCTTCCTTCGTTGTAATGCTCGTACAATTCCCAGAAGGATATTCATTCTGGGGGTCTTTTGCATATAATGTATATAGTCTTCTCCAAAACTAACAATAAGTCGCAAGTCTTCTTGAATTGCTACCAGGTAGATGCAGACTATGCCCGCAATACCCATAACTAAAGGTATCCAATGCTGGCCAAAGAAAATAACAACAACATACATGAGTAGCCAACCCAGATACAATGGATGGCGAACCAAGGAGTAAATCCCGCTATCAACTATAGGCATGGATTCAATCCATCCCTTGCCTTTTTTTCCTTTAGCTCTTCCATAAATCATAATCAAAGGCAGGATAATTAAAATAGCACCACAGACCCATACCCCCCATCCAATATACCATAATGCTCGCACTGCATTAGGCCCTGTAAAAAACCATGATAAGATCCATGATAGTACCAATAAAACGATAGCGAATCCCCATACAACCATTCCCGTGCGCTTACTCCACTGTTTCATAATTATCACCTGCCCTCTTAAATCCAAAACCTGGCATTCAGTAATACATTTGCTTTTCCTATTATATATACCAGTAAGTCAATAGAAAAGATACTGGATTATTTGATAAATGACCCTTATACTAACAATAATTTCAATTCTATAAAATTATTTCTCTTAGAGTATACATTTAACAGTACAGCAAGGAACTTAAAAATTTATACGTCAATATAAAAAACAGGAGGATGCAATGTTCGAAGTGATTGCCAGGGTTATATCTCAACAAGGCACCTGTGAAGCAGGACATAGAGTCGGAGATGAATTCGTCATCGGTCAACACACGCCCTGCGGCATGTGCTCATGGGCATACTGTTCAGCTTTCCCTTTTGCGGAAGTTCTTCAATTCGGGGCATCTTTTCCCTGGGAAAAAGATGACGGCACCTCTCTTGTAGCCTGCCCCGACCCCACCAATCCGGTGGTATTTGAATTAAAACGGGGCAAATCCCTCTAACAGGAAGACTGGAGGGAAACAGAAGAAATCCCTCCGTGTCTCTATCTCCACTAGACTGATTCCTTCATTGCCCCCCATTTATTAATGTATTTCTCTCTAGCCTGAGGATTAACTAAAATCAGGGGCCACTCATCTCTCATCACTCGAGCTATCTCTTCAGAGGGACGACGCCATCGCTCCGCCTCAGCTTCAGGG
The DNA here is from genome assembly GCA_030589825.1 of Dehalococcoidia bacterium. Taxonomy (GTDB): domain Bacteria; phylum Chloroflexota; class Dehalococcoidia; order GIF9; family AB-539-J10; genus JAUUZT01. The sequence goes on along the minus strand of JAUUZT010000084.1, from coordinate 2,458 downwards.
GAAAAGAAGGCAGAATGACCGGTAATGATGACATTGTCCATAAACAAAAGGGGGTTGCCAGACGCAGGGGGATCGGTATCGAGAACATCCAGCGCTGCCATGGCAATCTTTCCCTCTTTCAGAGCACGAGATAGCGATTGTTCATCGATGAAGCCTCCACGGGCACAATTGATAAGGCATGCAGCAGGCTTCATTTTTGCAAAGGCACTGTCTGTAAATATATGCTTCGTCGATGCACTCAACGCCGCATGAATAGAGATATAATCAGACTCGCTAAGTAAACTCTCCCATTCTGTTAACTCCACTCCCATGCGTTCAGCCACCTCTCTTGAAATGTAAGGGTCAAAAGCAATAACCCTCATTCCAAAAGCCTTTGCCCTTACTGCAACCTCCCTGCCTATCCTGCCCAGCCCCAGTAACCCCAGTGTCTGATTGCTCAAGCGTGCAAGTCTGGGCCAGACCGTATTCTGTATCAGATGATCGTCAGGAGTTAATCCCCATCTACCCTCCCTGACCAGATAATTTAATTGAACTATCCTGCGAGCACAGGTCAGTAATAAAGCCATTGTATGTGCAGCCACTTCCTCAACACAGTAATCAGGAACGTTGGCCACAAGGATACCTTGCTCCGTCGCCGCTTCAATATCCACACAGTCAAAACCGACCTGCGTATTGGCAATCAGTCGACAGCGCTCCAGAGATTCTAACACTCTACGAGTAACCGGCAACAGGCTGGCCACAGTGATTATTGCATCGGCATCCCTGGCAAAGGCTATGAATTCGTCTTCACTCTGGCAATGTTTCTTTACAAACTCTGCTCCAATTTCCTCAAATTTTCGCGGGTATTTATCCGGTTCACCTTTTATGTCAAGTGGCATCGCTACCCTGAAGCTCATATCTCCTCCTTTTCTTCTATTGTAATAGTATCTACCTAATCAGCTAGTCCTCTCCTTTTACCCCTGCCAGGTCAACTACCCTGCCTGGTTGAGTGAACAGCAGACAAAGCCCAATACGCGAAATATCAACTCGAAGCATTCTGGATAATGCTTTGCCATAAAGCGATAACTGTAGCCGGTATCGCTCAGCGATATTAACCAGCGAGGCATTATCAGAAATATCGTTACTCTTAAAATCCAGGATAGTCGCTTCCTGTGCTTTGCCTGCTGCATCACGGGTGATAACTACTCTATCGAAAACACCTGTTACCCATCTCTCCCCAAGCACAACCTCAAAATGCTTCTCGCGCCACAGCGTTACATCTCCCGGTGGTCGAGATAAAGCTCGATAAAGTTCCTCAGAGCTAAGGGCCTGTCGAAATTGCTCGACGGCCTTTTGCTTAACTTGCTCTCCCGCAGACGAGGTTTCACGCCATTCCCTGATCAATTTTTCCTCGTCTACTTCACCTGCCCAGGAAAGCCCGCTAAACAATTCATGAACAGCCGTACCAATTTCCAGGCTATCATTGGCTAGGGCGGAGAATAGCAACCCTGCACTGCTCTTCGTCTCCTCCAATTCCGATGGTGATACGCGTATAAGGTGCTTGCGTAATGAAGTTCTCTGCCCATAATCTACTGGCAACATTCGTTCCTTAACCGGCTCCTTAACTCCTTCGCTTGATATCTGACGATACCAGTTTCGTTCCCCCTTCTCGTATAGGTAGCTACACTCTTCTCCATTTATCTCAATCTTTTTATCGATATCTTTTGCCATAGGATCTCCAGTAAGCTGATTCTTTATCAAACTTGCCGATGTTATCATGCTGGAGCTTGGCCCGGGATAACTGGTAACCATATATAGCCCCTGTTTGGCACGAGTCAGGGCTACGTACAGCACACAGAGGGATTCGAAACATGCCTTCTCATCGTATTTACGCAATTCTTCAGCGAGGACAGGGTCGTTCTGAGCAATAATTTTTCGTGGCATTTCCAGTACCCAGGGCTCCTTATTTTTGGAGTTGTCAGTCATAATAATGTCAGGATGATTTCCCTTAATGATACTTCTATCCTGCAACTCAGGAGCAATTACAATGTCGAAGCCAAGTCCCTTGGATTGATGAATGGTCATGACACGAACGGCATTATTTGCAGGAGGTTCATTAAGCTTATAGCTATCGATAAAGCGCAGAAAGGCATTGCAATCACGGTTGCCCTGTCCATCAAACTCGACGGCCGCATCCACCAAATCGTTTAGCCTTTTATTACCAAAATCATCAAGAGCTTGTGCTTTTTCAAGCCGTTTTCCCCAGTTATTAATGAGTCGCTGGAATCCTGAGCGCTGAATTTCAGCCAGCAGTTGCAGGGACAAATTTCCTCGACTCTGCTGCTTCTTCTTAAAATATCCGCTTAGTGGGCTCATTTGCAGATGACGCCATGCAAAGGTATCTCCAGGATGTGCGGCAAACTTTATTAGTGAAAGTAGCACCGCGACAACAGGGCTATTCTTGATAGTCGCCATTCCT
>JAUUZT010000187.1 GCA_030589825.1 Dehalococcoidia bacterium | reverse complement strand
GGCGATGGATATATGATATTGAGGGATCGAAGCTGTGAAATCAAGTGTGTGATAGAAGGTGCGAATGAAAGTCTGACTTATGAATGGTCAGATGGGGAAAATACATATACCGGCCCGGGATGCTGTGGTGAATCTTCTTTTTCAGGGCAGGGAGATACGGTTAACTGGACTGCACCTGATAAGGGGTCTGAAGTTACTATTAGTGTATATGTGTATGATGAAGCAGGTAATGTGGCCAGCAAGAACATTGTCTTTCAAGTAGAAACGTGTAGCTGTTCTTTTGATTGATTAATATACAACCATGGATAAGAGGCAATCCTCCCACAGGCTGTTTTCTTGACTTCAGCTTTTTACCCTGGAGCCCAGGGTAAAGGTAATTCCAGCCAGTGCAGCTACAGCGAAGATTGATGCGTGGAAAGTACCAGTTACGTCTATTAGCAGGCCGAAGAAGACAGGCATAACCAGTGGGCCGATATTGCCTAGTGACGAGATGAGTCCAACCACAGACCCTGCATAGGGGGAGAGCCGTTTATGCTCAACTGGCACTGCCATGGTTATGGTTAGTACACCGGTTATGGTGAAACCGGAGAGGAACAGGCAGAAGAGGAGGAGAGGAAAGGGAGCATAGTTTAACCCAATGATGGAAGAGGCTGCTCCCACTCCTAGTATTGCCAGCAGCGTTCTCTTATCCTTGAATCTGTCTGATATAGAGCCGACTATAGGGCCAGCCAAGAAGAATCCCAATGGAAGCAATGTGGCCAGTACAGGATTGAACTGTTTCATCTCCAGAACCTTTGGCATCCAGGTGGCAAGGGAGTCATAGCTTCCCATAGTAGCTATAAGAAAGAAGAGCAATACCCATATATATCTATCTTTTAATAACAGGCTGAAACTCTTGAGATGGAAACTGGATGGCCCTTTATAATCGCTTCTGGCGAATAGCCACCAGAGAGCGCAAATTACTGTGCTAAAAAAAGCATAGCAGAGAAGAACAGTTCTCCAGCTCAAGGATTCGAGCAATAGAGGCGTTATTCCGAGGGCGGTAGCATTTCCAGCAGCGAAGCCAGCGATATATATGCCTGTAGAGAAACCAGTTTTCTGGTTTGCCCATTCCTTTACCAATAAGGTCAAGACAGGGATAACCGCAGCTAATCCAATACCAAGAAAGAACTGGCTGATCAGGAGGCTTTCATAGCCAGATGCCCATGCTCTGGTGAAGGCGAAGACCAGGCAAAGGGGAGCTGCTATTCTGAAAACATTCAGGTAGCCTATCCGGTCTGCCAGCAAACCCCAGGGTAACCTGAAGATGGCTAGGGTAATCATAGTCGCCGAGAAGATGAACCCAAACTGGGCGTAAGATAGCTCCATTTCCTCCATGATGTTCGTAACCATTGGTGCTGTTGCAAAGAGCAGAAGGTGTAATAGAAAGGCGATACTGAAGGAAAACGCTATCATAATAGAGCGATATTTATTCTGATCTTTACTCTCAGTCATATCATCTTTGTATTCAGAGTATTTCATAATATCGGTGTTTTGGAATGAGCTGCCACCTTTCCCTCAGCTTCTTACGAGGAAAACAGCGGCTTGATTCCTGTTTGCTTTTTTAAACCAGAAAATTAGGGCTGAGGTTTATTTTCTCCCCACCAGCGCTTGATTCTATCGGCAATCTCCCTTTCATAGCCTTGATTACTGGGGGAGTAATATCGTTTTCCCTGCAGTGAATCTGGCAGGTTTTGCTGTTTAACAAAATGGTTAGCATAGTCATGTGCATATTTGTAGCCCTTGCCATATTCCATCTGGCGCATTAAGCCGGTAACTGGATTACGTAGATGAAGTGGTGCAGGTTCATTATAACTATGTTTGACGTCCTCTTCAACGTTTGAGTAAGCCTTGTATACTGAATTACTCTTTGGAGCAGTTGCCAGGTAAACAACGACTTGGGCGATGGCCAGCTTCCCTTCAGGCATGCCAATGAAATGTACTGCTTGTTGGCCAGCTACTGCTATTGTCAATGCTTGTGGGTCTGCCATGCCTACATCTTCTGAGGCGAAGCGCACCAGTCGGCGAATAATATAGAAGGGATCTTCCCCTCCCTCTAGCATCCTCCCTAGCCAGTAAAGAGAGGCGTCCGCATCGGAACCGCGCAGGGATTTATGCAGGGCAGAGATCAGGTTATAATGCTCCTCTCCCTTTTTATCATATAGCAGGGCGCGGTGTTGCAGAGTCTCTTCAATAGCGGGCAGTTCTATATAACGTCCGCCATTGCTATTGGCAGTAGTTGCGGCGGCCGTCATCTCCAATGCGTTCAGGGCCATTCGAGCGTCGCCATTTGACATGGCCACCAGGTGATGTAGAGCCTCCTCGCTTATGTTGACTTTAAGCTTTCCTATTCCTCTCTCCATATCCACTCTTGCCATCTCTACGATTTCTCTGACTGCTTTTTCGCTCAGCATATTTAACCGAAAAGTGCGGCATCTGGAGAGAAGAGGGGCAATAACTTCAAAAGAAGGATTCTCCGTAGTGGCACCGATAAAGGTGATTGTTCCATCTTCCACGAAGGGTAACACGGCGTCTTGCTGAGCCTTGTTGAAGCGATGTATCTCGTCAACGAATAGTATGGTCCGTTGATGAGAAAACTTCATTCTTTTCCTCGCCTCATCGATCGTGCGTCGCAGGTCGGCTACCCCTGCACTAACTGCACTGAGTGAGCTGAAATGTGAACTGGTAATGCTGGCAATGATGTGTGACAGAGTTGTTTTGCCGCTTCCTGGTGGCCCCCATAAAATGATAGAAGGAAGCTTGTCGGATTCGATACAACTTCGGAAGACTCGACCACTGGCTACCAGATGCTCCTGCCCAATGAACTCGTCGAAGCTACGGGGTCGCATTCTTGCGGCAAGAGGCATATCGAGAGAAACATCTCCCTTCTCTTCCGGTAGTTCAAAAAGAGGCATTTTTTGCATAACCCGTTCTCTCAGATAACAATACTATAGTTTTCTGTAGCCATCTTCTCTTTCCCGCCTACCGGGTACTGGCAACCCTCTCTAAGCTAATTCGTTATAGAAAGAGACGGCATACTCTTCCTTGTCCATGATTTCAAGGAGAGCTGGTTTTCCTGAGGCTAAAACTTTTTTAGCTCTTTGAACGGCAG
>JAUUZT010000007.1 GCA_030589825.1 Dehalococcoidia bacterium | reverse complement strand
GCTCGAGGGCAAAGTACAGTTACAGGTAGAATTAGGTATAACTCAAGCAGATGCTATTATATTTGTAGTAGATGCCAAAACCGGATTAATCGCCTCTGATGAAGAGGTAGCGGAAGTGCTCCGCAGCAGTAACAAGCCAGTTGTTTTGGCGGTTAATAAAGTAGACTCAATAAACCAGCCAGGCCAGACAGCGGATTTTCTACGTTTAGGTATTGGCATTCCTATAGCAATCAGTGCCTACCATAACCTTGGAATAGACGACCTCATGGAGTCTGTCACAGCTCTTCTTCCAACCACTACTGGCAACCCTACTCAGCAAGCAGACGTTAAACTGTCAATAATAGGACGTCCTAATGTCGGCAAGTCAACATTATTAAATACTCTCCTTGGTACAGAGAGAGCCATAGTGCATGATGCTCCAGGAACTACAAGAGATGCTATCGACGTAATAATAAACTGGAATAACAAAAAAATTTCGTTAATCGACACAGCCGGCATTAAACGGCATAGCAAAATTAGCAGCGGAATTGAATTCTACAGCTTGATTCGTACCGTCCAGTCAATCAACCGGGGAGATATTGCCATGCTGTTAATTGACGCTACCGAGTTTATCACTGTTAATGATCTGCATATAGCTAATTACATCACAGAAGCAGGTAAAAGCCTGGTGCTAATAGTAAACAAATGGGATTTAATCCCTAAAGCTCAACAACAGCAATTCAAGTTATATATGGATCAACGCATCAGCTTTATGGCCTATGTGCCTATACTCTATATCTCTGCTAAGCTAAAAATTAAAACAAGCAGGGTATTAGCAACAGCGTATAAAGTATGGGAAGGAAGACAAATACTTCAATCTGACTCAGATGTTGACATGGTAATCAAGCAAGCTTTTGAAAGTCATCCTCCTCAGCGCGTAGGTACAAAACAGTTGCATATCTTCAAGGCACATCAAGATAAGACAAATCCTCCTACCTTCGTGTTAGAAGTAAACAATCCGGAACTATCATATACTGCTTACCAGAGATACCTGAAAAAGCAGCTTCGAAGTGCTTTTTCTTTCACCGGTTCACCATTAAATCTCATCTTTATCAGATTTCGTAATAAGAAAATGCGAAAACTAAAGGAAAGTAAAGCATGATAGCTCTTAAATTGATCATTATAGTAATTGTCGCATACCTCCTCGGCTCTATTCCCTGTGGGCTAATAATAGGCAAACTTAGAAAAGGTATAGACATAAGGCAACATGGAAGCGGAAAAATCGGTGGCACCAATGTAATGCGTACCACGGGAACCAAATTTGGTATTTTAACTCTTCTTATCGATGGCTTTAAGGCTGGGGTGGCCGTCGCTCTAGCCAAGGTAATTATAGGCGATACGAGTATAGTCATTGGTAGTATTTCTATTAACTGGCAGGTCGCACAAGTTATGGCCGGTATATCGGCAATAGTCGGACACAACTGGCCATTATTTGCACAGTTCAGAGGAGGCCGCGGAGTAGCTGCCTACTTCGGCTCCATGTTCTGGATGGTCCCTCTTGCTGCCGCCTGTGTACTAACTGTTTTAACCGTTATAGCACTACGAACCAGGCATATGTCTACTGGTTCTATCTCTGGAGCTATAACAAGCTGGTGCGTTATGCTGCCACTGACAATTATTTATGGCAGCCCTCTAGTTTATTTTCTTTTTAGTTCTTTAATTGTTCTTCTAATTATTTATCAACACAGAGACAACATCAGCCGTCTGAGACGAGGCGCAGAACGCCGTTTATGGTAAAATACCAACATAAACTATGTTTAAAGCAACCATCATTGGTAATACTTCTTGGGGAAATACTCTGGCTTCACTACTTGCTAAAAATGGACTTACAGTAAATCTGTGGGCACGCAATCCTCCTGAAGCTAGAAAGGTAAATGAAAGAGACCTCTGTTATTACGCAACCAGTGACATTAAAGAGGCCCTTTATGGAGCTACTTTAGTACTCTGGGTAGTCCCTTCACAGAGTTTAAGGAGAAATGTCTTCCTTGCGAGCAAATATCTGGACCCTTCTATGTTACTGATAAGTGCCGCCAAAGGACTTGAAATAGACAGTGGGATGAGAATGTCTCAAGTAATGGTTGATGAATTTTCTCCAGCACTTAAGAAACACGTTTGTGCGCTATCCGGGCCCAATTTAGCCAAAGAAGTTGCCCAAGGATTGCCTGCTGCGGCCATGATCGCATCAGAGAACATAGCCATTGCTGAGAGAGTAAGAGACCTGATAAATTCGCCCAAGTTCCTCCTGTACACAACCAGCGATATAATCGGCGTAGAGTTAGGAGGTGCTTTAAAAAATATCGTTGCTCTGGGAGCAGGCATGATAGACGGCTTAGGGTTGGGAGATAATGCCAAGGCAGTATTTGTAACCTGGAGTTGGGATGAGGTCATCTCCCTGGGAACAGCGTTGGGTGCTAAAATTGAAACCTTCTATGGACTGGCTGGATTAGGTGATTTTGTAGCTACCTGCGTTAGTAATCTAAGTCGAAATCACCATGTTGGATTCGAGTTAGCCAGGGGCCATTCTCTCGAGGAAATAACCAATTCTATGTCACAGGTTGCTGAAGGAATCCACACAACTAAGGCAATTCACAAGTTAATGCCAGAGTTAAATCTAAAAACACCCATCATCAATTGTATTTACAAAGTTCTCTTTGAAAACCTGCCAGTTAAGGAAGCACTAGCAGATTTCAGTAAGCTGACAATAAATCGTTAGCAATCTCCGCAAAAACCTAAGGCAGTTGCCCCTGAGGCAATTTATCAGCTAATTCTTTAAATAGCTGTCGTTGCTCTTTATCCAGATGACCAGGAGTGACTACCAGGACTTTAACAAACTGATCCCCTTTTCCTCTACCATTAACCTGTGATACTCCCATCCCCTTAATACGGAAAATTTTCCCACTTTGAGTACCTGCAGGTATTTTCAGTGTTTGATCACCATCCAAAGAAGGAATCGAGATTTCATCGCCCAGAGCAGCTTGAGCAAAATTGATAGCTGCTTCACAAAGAATATCTGCTCCATCTCTCTTGAACAGTTTATGTGGTTTCACAGAGAAGTTTACATAAAGAGATCCAGAACCACCTCCAAATAAGCCAACTTCCCCCTCCCCTTCAACCTTCATCTGGTTACCATCATCCACTCCTGCGGGGATATCTATTTCGAGCTTACGCTTAACCCTTATCCTTCCCTGACCGTGACACTTAGGACAAGGATCAGTTATTACACTACCACTACCATTACATTTCGGGCAAGCAGAAACATGACTGAACCGACCAAAAATGCTCTGCTGTACCTTTCTTATCTGCCCAGTACCCTGGCAGTCAGGACATTTTTGTGGCTTTTTCCCTGCCTGACTCCCAATCCCATGACATGAGGGACAGTGTTCAATACGCTGTATCTCAAGTTCTTTCTTGCAACCAAATACTGCTTCTTCAAAAGAAATAGTTAAGGAAGCTTGCAGGTTATCACCTCTCTGTGGACTACGGCTTCTAGCTCCACCAAATGGAGTTCCGTTAAAACCACCAAAAAAGGTCTCAAAGATTTCTCCTAGCCCACCAAACCCAGAGAATCCTTCCATTCCTCCCTCATCTATCCGACCATAACGGTTATATGTATCCCTCTTCTCGGAATCAGAAAGAACCTGATAAGCCTCGTTTATCTCTTTGAATTTCCCTGCCGCATCTGAACCTTTATTATGATCAGGATGGTACTGAAATGCTAACTTACGAAATGCTTTCTTAATATCATTATCATTAGCATCTCGGGAAACTCCCAGCACTTCATAATAATCTCTATTGATTGCCATAATCACTTAACCCCCAAACGAATAATTATAATCCTCATAGCTCTATAATGACAACTTTTATACGTAAAATTCTGTATACAGCAGCAATCGAATCAATTTTTTTCTAATAAAATGATAGAATTACTTTGTCTATGAAACAGAATCTTAAGAATATATTCAGGTTCTACCATAAAAGAGCGAATACCGATGCGAATCTGAAGCCCGCTGCAGTACTTATACCTTTATTCTATAAAAAAGACCATATGCATATCCTGTTAACCCAAAGAAGCGAACAGGTAATTCACCATAAAGGACAAATCTGCTTCCCGGGTGGTAGTTACCAATCTAGTGATGCTACCCTTCGCCAGACCGCACTAAGGGAAACTGAAGAAGAGATAGGATTACTATCCAAGTATGTAGAAGTTCTAGGAGAGCTGGATGATAGCTCAACGATTACCAGTAAATATGTTATCTCTCCATTTGTTGCTCTTATACCTTATCCCTACCCATTCAAGCCTAATTATAATGAGATAAAACAGATTATTTCTATCCCTCTATCGGAGTTAACAAATGAAATCCATTCCCATCAACCATATTCAGACTCAGACAAGCAATATCCATCCAACTATCGTTACCATTATAGAGAACATGTCATTTGGGGTGTTACTGCCAGGATATTAAACCAGCTTATTGATTTATTGGAACTAAGGAGTGGAGCTCCTGGCTAGTCATTTCTTTTCTTTTGGTTTTATTTTAATTGTTCTAGGCTTGGCTTCTTCAGCCTTAGGGATATTTAAAGTCAGTATTCCATCCTCCATAGCAGCATCAGCCTTATCAGACTGAAGTCCACTAGGAAGGTTAAAACTACGACAGAAGCTTCCATAACGCCTCTCTTGATACAGATAATCCTCTTCCTTGACTTCCTCTCCAGATTTGGTTTCTCCTTTTATGGTCAAGACTCCATTCTGAATATCTATGCTAACATCCTCTGATTTTAGTCCCGGCAATGTTGCCTCCACAGTTAATTTATCCTGATCCTGGTAAATATCTACTGATGGAATCAATTTTTCTGATAAAGCAGGCAGCAAGTGAGCAGGCCTTACAACACTACCTTCAAGTAGTCTATCCATCGCCTGTCTAAGGCTCATCAATTCCGGAAATGGTTCATGTACAATCATACTCATATTTAACCTCCATTCTATTTTTTCTAGCTCCACTTCTTAGTTAAAATATATTTTAGATTAAGTTATATTATATGTCAAGTTTATTATAATTAATAACAAACTATCTTATAATATTCTTGACATTATCCATCAAAATGACTATAATTCTGATAAATATATTTACTAGGTTTATTAACTATGGCTGTAAAAGATTATTATAAATTATTAGGAATAGATAGAAGTGCCACGGAAAAAGAAATAAAACAGGCGTATCGGCGATTGGCACGCAAGTATCACCCTGATATAAACCCTGGTAATAAGTCATCCGAGGAAAATTTTAAAAAGATAAACGAAGCCTACGAGGTGCTCTCCAATAATGAAAAACGCCAGAAATATAATCGTTTTGGTGACCAGTGGCAATATGCCGACCAATTTGCTGAAGCTGGAGGAGAAGGGCATACTGGACAGACGTTTGGAAACAAGCAAAGAGCATATCAGTTCAACAATTTCGGTGACCTCTTCGGCGACCTCTTCGGAAACCTAAATACAGGTTTCAGAGCAACGCGCTCGCCTCAACGCGGCCAAGATATATATTCTCCTATTGAGTTAACTCTTGAGGAAGCATACCGAGGAAAAACACGGATAATCCAATTACAGGAGCTTGCATTATGTACATCTTGCGGCGGCACTGGCAAAGTTGGAAAGCGAACTTGCAGCATCTGCCATGGTTCAGGAAAAATTGATAGCCTTAAGCGTCTAGAGGTCAAAATACCTCCTGGAGTTAAAGACGGCTCAAAAATGCGTATCGCGAAAAAGGGACAGGATAGTCCTTCTGGAGGGCCGAAAGGCGACCTTTATCTGACAGCTAAAATTCAACGCCATAGCTTTTTAGAGCGTAAGGGTAATGACCTTTACACTGAAATACCACTGCCTTTAACCATTGCTATCCTTGGAGGCGAAGTGGAGGTGCCAAGCCTGGACGGAAACCTGGTACTAAAAATCCCACAGGGAACTCAAAACGGCAAGATATTCCGCTTAGAAGGAAAGGGCATGCCACATTTGGGCTCATCTGTACATGGTAGTCTCTTCGCCAAGATAAAGGTAATCCTGCCAACAAACTTAACAAATGAAGAAAAACAACTATTTAAACAACTGCAAGCTCTTAGACCAGCATAAAGTGAGGTAATGCAATGAACTCAAATTCAGAGCCACTATATGTAATAAGTATAGCTGCAAGAATATTAGGGACAGAGGCTCATGTGCTACGTTATTTCGAGAAGCTCCAGTTAATACTACCAAGACGTTCAAGCGGTAATATTCGTCTTTATTCTCAAGATGACATAGACCACTTGCGCTATATTAAAACACTGATGTGTGACCTGGGAGTAAATCTGGCTGGAGTGGAAGTCGCCTTACACCTTATGCAGCGAGTAGAAGATTTACAGCATCAGCTAGAACAACAAGAAAGAGATATTGAGCGACTTATGGGTATAGAAGCAAATGAAGAAATTGACATAGAGTGGAGGGAGAAATAACATAGAATGGAGAAGGGAATAGGCAACATAACCCCAGAGAAATTTACTGAACAAGCCCAGCAAATATTATCATCGTCACAGGAATTAGTTCGCCGCTATCACCACAATCAGTGGGACGTCGAACACATCCTAATGGCATTACTGGAACAAGAGAAAGGTGTCAGCAGGGATCTATTACAAGAGTTAGACCTGAATGTTGATGCAATTAAAGGTCGCGTAGGAGAAATTCTGAATTCTTTCCCCAAAGTAGCTTATGAAGGAAATCAAATCTTTGCAACCCAACGAATACCTCAACTACTGGAAAATGCACGACAGGAAGCCGACAGGTTTAAAGATGAACTCATTAGCACCGAGCATCTGTTTATTGCCATAGCAAACGAAGGCAAAGGAGAGTCCTGTAAAATCCTAACTGACTTCAATATAAATCAGGAAAAAATCTACCAGGCTCTTCGAAAAATTCGTGGTGTTCATCGTGTTACAGACCGCCAAGCAGAAAGCAAATATCGTTCACTCGAGAAATATGCCCATGACCTTACAGGACTAGCTCGTCAAGGTAAACTTGACCCGGTCATTGGCAGAGAACAAGAAGTCAAGCGCGTAATACAAATACTATCACGCCGTACCAAGAACAACCCTGTGCTCATAGGAGAAGCAGGGGTAGGTAAAACAGCTATTGCAGAGGGATTAGCCCAGAAGATTGCTGCTGAAGACGCTCCTGACTCACTTAAAAATAGAAGAGTTATTGCCCTAGATATGGGTGCGCTAGTAGCAGGAAGCAAATTTCGTGGAGAGTTTGAGGAAAGGCTCAAGGCAGTTTTAGAAGAAATTCGCCAGGCAAGGGGAGAAGTTATCTTGTTTATTGATGAACTTCACACTGTAGTAGGAGCTGGAGCTGCTGAGGGAGCCATTGATGCCAGCAATATGTTAAAACCGGCACTGGCGCGCGGCGAACTCCAATGTATTGGAGCTACTACTCTTGACGAATATCGAAAACATATCGAAAAAGATGCAGCCTTGGCCAGACGCTTTCAGCCTGTATTCATTGGTGAGCCTAATATAGAGACAACTGTAGAAATGTTGAGGGGGTTGCGTCCCAGATATGAATCTCATCATAAGGTAAAAATAGACGATTCCGCATTAGTGGCCGCTGCCAAACTAAGTCAGCGTTACATCTCCGATAGATTCCTACCAGATAAGGCAATCGACCTCATTGATGAAGCAGCCAGTAAGCTACGCATCGAGATGGAAAGTGCTCCTGAAGAGGTTAAGAAACTGGACCTTGAAATGAAGCGTTTGCATGACGAAGAAGAAGCAGCTTCGCAAAGGCAGGATTATCAAAAAGCAGCTGAACTCAAAACAGAGTATGCTCAAAAAGAACAAGAGTACAACAAAACAAAACTTCAATGGCAGCAGGAAAAGAAGATAGACGGTAATGTCGACGAAGAAGAAGTTGCCCAACTTATCTCCGAGTGGACAGGAATTCCCAGTTCCCAAATACTTGAGACTGAGACAGACAGATTGGTACACATGGAGGAAAATCTACACCAGAGAATGGTAAACCAAGATGAAGCTGTCATATCAGTATCCCATGCTATTCGGCGAGGCAGGGCGGGGCTTAAAGATCCCAAGCGCCCTATTGGAAGCTTTATCTTTCTTGGTCCCACTGGTGTAGGCAAGACAGAGCTAGCTCGTGCCCTGGCATTTTTCCTTTTCAACGATGAAAAGGCAATGATTAAACTCGATATGTCAGAGTATATGGAAAAACATACCGTATCCCGTCTAATTGGAGCGCCACCGGGCTATGTAGGATATGAAGAGGGAGGTCAACTAACCGAAATAGTAAGACGTCGTCCATATCGAGTTATCCTCTTCGATGAGATAGAGAAAGCTCATCCTGATGTATTCAATATACTTCTACAGCTGCTTGAGGACGGTGTGCTTACAGATGGTCATGGCAGAACAGTAGATTTTAAAAATACTGTGGTAATTATGACCAGCAATTTAGGTGCCGAGGAATTTCAGCAGTCAAATATTGGTTTCCAGAATAACAAAGAAACCAAGGAAAAGAAGATAAAGGTAGCGGTAGAAAAAGCATTAAAAGAGACCTTCCGCCCTGAACTACTTAACAGAATAGATGATGTTATTATTTTCAAATCCCTCACTCAAGAGAACCTGAATAGAATTGTGGAGTTGCTTATTCATGAGGTAGAAACACGCCTTGCTGAACGAAATATCACGATTTCTATTAACACCGCTGCTAAGGAATTTTTAGTAAGAAAGGGATATGATCCAATATATGGAGCTCGCCCTCTACGTCGTGCTATTCAACGATATATAGAAAATCCACTTTCAAACAAAATTCTACAGGGAGAGTTCAAAGAAGGGGACCACGTTATTATTGAAACAAAAGGAGATAATTTAGATATCGCTACTATCCCCAAATGACAATATCAGGATATAATACCTAACCATGCAGGTAAATGCGACTAAGAAAGAAATCCTGATAGGAAGTTTGTCTCTGGCTATAACGATAGTCCTTTGTATTTTTATCATCCAATATCGTAGTTTTATAGGACAAATTGCTAATTGGGGTTATCTAGGTTGCTTTCTCATCAACGTTCTCGCCAGTGGCACATTTGTCATTCCTGGTTTTGGACCAATAATTACATTTACACTTGGTGGAGTGTTACACCCCGCAATGGTAGGAGCAGTAGCAGGGATTGGCGAAGCCATTGGTGCCGCTATCGCCTATTTTTCAGGTTACAGCGGTAGAGGTTTTTTTCGAAGTTGGAATAATCCCCTCGGTGCCAAGATATCTCATATACTAAGTCGCCATGGCTCTAAGGCAGTCTTCCTTATGGCCTCGTTGATAAACCCCCTCTACTATCCTTTCGCCGCCTTCATGGGTATGTCCCGCTTCAAATTTACCAAGTTCTTTCTTATGACATGGGCTGGCCGAACGCTGAAAAACATGGTGCTGGCCTATCTGGGTTATCTTGGGTTAAGATCTATCTTGGGATTATTTGGCCTTAGTTTCTAAGTTGAGCACTCAGAAATTAGTTGCTATACTCTATTAAGGGATGGGGCTGTAGCTCAATTGGGAGAGCGCCTCAATGGCATTGAGGAGGTAAGGGGTTCGAATCCCCTCAGCTCCACCATTCCCATCATCGATTGGCATTGTTATCGAAACTGATATTTTCCTTATGATTCCATAGTTTGTTTACAGTTATTTGTTGTCTTCCTGTATCATAAGTATAAGTCTCGGACAAAATCATTCGTATATCCCAACCTTTATAGTTCAACATATTGAAAAATATATCAACCATGCATACAATAAGTTAATTAAATGAAAAACTTGATAAATCCTATTGTATTGATCGACTATTGACTGTACATTTAAGTAAAATATAGGTTAGAGATAATGGACTATAACAAAGGAACATTTGAAGAGGCAGTAGCCAAAGCTGAGGAATTAAGTAAAACAGCCAGAGAAGCGGCTATAAAATCCGCTATAGCTTCACAACAAGAACTAAATCGAATTGAGAAAATAAGCCGAAGCGCCCAGGATACTGCCTTAGAAGCTGAAAAAACTTCTCTGGAGGCAGCAAGTAAGGCAGACAAACTAATAAAAACTGCACAGAAAGCTATCAAGATATCAGAAAAAAACTCTCAAGATATTACCAGTCGTTCTGAGAAGGTAATACAAGCAACGGAACAAGCAGCGGAAGAGTTAAAGAAAACATCTAGAGAATCACTGAATAGAGCTGAAGCAGCAGTGAGAGATTTTGAACAAGCAATTAGCACAACTGAAGCAGCGGTTAAGGCTGCTAGAGAGTCAAATGAAATATCAATAAGGACATCTCTAGAGCGTATACGCCGCATGGAAAACATAGCGCAAGAATCACTGGAATCTGCAGAGAAATCGGCAAACATCTCTAGCGAAGCAATGAACCTGGCTTACGAAACAGGTAAAACCACTAAATTAGCTGCAGAAGAAGCAAAAAACCTGTCTCAAAAAGCAATCAAAAGAGCAGACAGTATTACTAACTCAGTAAAAAAAGATGCTGAAACTCTAGCCAGATCATATGAAGAAGCTATAACCAAGGCAGAAAAAATACACAATTCTGCTCAGAAAATCATAGAGGAAGCTGCCAGAACTTCTCAACTAGCTATGGCTAGAGCAGACAAGATAATCCAGACAAATAAAGAAGCTATCAACAAATCAAAAGAATCATTCCATGAAGCTATTGCAAAGACTGAAAAGGAAAGTAAGGCAGCACGAAAAATAGCTGAGGAATCGATTAATATTGCTAAGGAGACCAGTATTCAATCCGAAACATCTCTTAAATCTGCTATAGAAGCTGCCGCAAATGCCCGTAAAGTCTCTCAAGAAGCCATACATAGAGCTGATGAAACAAGTAAGGGAAGCAGACAAATCGCCGAAGAGTCAAGAAAAGCTTCTGAAGAAGCCATACGTAAAACGGGAGAAATAGGCGAGGCTTCAAGATTTGCTTCTACACAATCGAAGGAAGCTTCCAAAGAAGCTATATATAGAGCTGAAGAGATAACTCAGATGGCCAAACTGGCCGCCAAGGAATCAGAGAGGGTTATGCAAGAGGCATTAAATGAGATGCAAAAAATATGTGAGTCTGCTAAGCAATATACCAAGGAATCTGTCAGAACTGCACGCGAGGCAGTAATAGTATCAATGCGATCATTCGAAGAAGTGACAAATAAAAACGATGAGACAAGCAAGTCCGCTCAAAAAACTGTTAGGGCATCAATACGAATATTTGAAAATGCTATCAAAAGTGCTGAAAAGATGGGCACCCTCAACATCGAGTCTACAGGAGAAAAGACTTCAACAACTGGAGATGCAGAAGAACTGGAGGCTAGCATAGCATTTGAAAAAGCCATTAACAGAATCAAGGAAACTCCTGCTTTAAAAGGAGAATCTATTAGAAAAGATTCCAAATCGCCACCGGTTATGTCTCTTGATGGATTAATACACAAAACTCAAGCCAACGAACAGGCGAAGAAGGAACCAAAAAAAGATAGTAAAGACATAAAATCACGCTTAAATTTCCTGTCAAATATGTATACTACCGATAAATCAAAGCAGAGAGAAGAAGACCCAATAGAAAATGAATAAAATTGAACACAGACAAGAACATTAATAATATATGGTTAATTTTCATAACAATTGTATGGAAATTCTTAACCAAAACATGTTAAAGTAATTGAAGTAGAGATTTATTTTCTATGAGGCTAATCAACAGGAAATAAGATAATGCCAACATTACAAAGTTAGGGAGGTAACATTCTGGTGGAACAAAAAGAACAAGGTTTTGTACGTAGCAAAGAAATCAAGAAGAGACAGGTTGAACCTGAAGTAAAGCAGAGCGAAGAGCAAGAACCAAGTACTCCTCCTGCAAAAAATGAGCAGCTAGCGAGTTCTCTCGACCATATTCAACAGCAAGCCGTATCTGCCTATACAGCTTATATAGAAGCAGAGCAACAAGTAGCAAATGCATACAAGGAAAACGAGCAGCAAGTCGAAGATGCTTATAAGAACACTGAAACACAAGCTAAAAGAATATATGCGGAATACCTGGACCAATCAGTAAAAATTCGAGAGGAAAGCGAACAACAGATTAAAAAGGTATACGAGGAAAGCATCGCCCAAGCAACCAAGAACCGTATTGAAGCTGAACTACAATCTAAGAAGGTTTATAATGAAAGTATAGCGCAGGCTAGTAAGGTCTGCGAGGAAAGCATTACACAGTCATGGCAGACCCGCAAGGACACCATGGATAAAGCCTGGTTAATCTATACTAAGAGTAGAAAATTGTAACAGGCTAGATATCTCTAGCCCAACAAGACAGGAATGTCATCAAATTGACCCGCAAGTTTCATCTCCGGGTTCT
>JAUUZT010000147.1 GCA_030589825.1 Dehalococcoidia bacterium | reverse complement strand
GAGCTATGCGTTTGTATTTTTAATACTCGCATGTTTGAGCCACGATTTTATCGTCAATGGGGTAAGAGAAACGACCTTATTTCTTGTCACGTAACCGTTAAACAAACTGATTTATATATTCAGGCTCGAAGTGGTTTAAGAGGCAAGGCCATGAAGGCTACCTTGAAATATCGGGCTTCAATTGAGGAATATATACAGCAACATCCCCTCTTTGTAACTACCATGAGGCCTTATACAGTGAAAGGTAATGCGCCAATTATTGTAAAAGAAATGATTCATGCCTCAGCTTTAGTAAATGTTGGTCCTATGGCAGCAATAGCTGGAGCTATAGCGGAAGCTGTTGGGAGAGAATTGCTATCTTTTTCACCTGATGTTATTGTTGAAAATGGTGGAGATATTTTTCTCAAGATAACGAAGAAACGTATAATAGGTATCTATGCTGGAGAATCTCCTTTTACGGGAAAGATTGCTCTGGAAATTAAACCTCAAGAAACACCTATTGGCATCTGTACTTCCTCAGCGACGGTAGGGCATTCTTTAAGTCTAGGGAATGCTGATGCTGTTGTAGTGCTCTCTCATTCGACCCCTTTTGCTGATGCCGCTGCTACGGCTATTGGTAATTTAGTTCGTGATTCAGATGATATACCGAAAGCAATTGAACAGGCTCAAGCAATGAAAGACCTATATGGTATTGTGATTATCAAGGGAGATAAAATAGGTTTATGGGGAAAGATAAAAATTCATAACAGGTAATCTGTCCAATTTATGCTGTCTGGTAGTTTTTATACTAGTCTATTGTGAAATAGTAATATTTTTTAGTAAAAAATATTACTAAATATTTAAACTACGAAGGCTGAAAGTTTGCAATTTAAATAAGTTGTGATAATATTTTTTGTGTCCCAAGTAACCAAGCTTGAATGGTGACCATGTAAGCGAAGGCTGAAAGGTACGAAGTGAAAGTTAGGCTACTTGGGATGTGTTTTTGTATAAGAAAAACCAATTTACTTTATTCTTTACCCTCTTTAAGCAAGTGTAACTTACCGTTCTCTACAGTTATTATTCAATCATTTGCTGTGGTTTTTAATATATGTCCTTCACCAATTGTTATATTATTGGCTCCTTTTGACAATCCTTTTTGATCTTTTGCAAGGAGTGAATTATAGCCTATCAGACTGAAAACGTATTCTTATTCTCCATTACTGGAAATATAGAGGTTAAGTGTTTTATCAATGGGTATGCCATATATCTGATTATTGGTGAAAGAGGCTGCCATCCTAGGAAGCAACGCTATCGAGTCAGGTACATCTTTAATTAAATTCCCCTAGTTGACAAAAACGATGGATAAAAATAATATAATATCTATTATATTAGTATAATAGATATTATATTGAAAGATATGGAAGTAGGGAACTGATAAGGGTTGACCAGGCTGTATAAGAACAGCAAGGAGGTGATGGATATGAAAAAAACAATGTTCATATTTATTTCTATTATTTTGGTAACAGTTTTAACTGCAGTCTTCCCCGCTAATTTGGTAGTTGCCAGGCTGGCTTCTTCGCCAGAGATAGAGATTGGCACTCCGGCTCAGCAAGAGGAAGCTCTTGTGGAAGATATCCTCTATGAGCTTAACCTGGCTAAGGGAATGTCCGATGATGATAGTATCCATAGTCAAATAGACAATATCATAGATATGGTTAGAAAGCTTAAATGGCTGGAACTCACCAATCAGACTGAAGATGCCTTGAGGCTTAAATACATAATAGCTGAAAGTCTTGAGCGCTTGATAAACGAACTACCGCTCGCCTCAACAGGTATGACCACGTCGCTGGCGGCGATGCCCGAATCAAATCCTGTGTATGAAGAACTGGTAAGGGTACGGGCTAAAATAGAGCGTCTCATAGTTATGGAGACCCCATCAGCGGAGATTACTCCACTGCAACCTGCAATTCCGGAACTACAGAGGACGGAAAGATATATCGTTTATTCTGCCAAGTTTCTATGTGGACCTGCTTTCGGTGGAGAAGGAGTACAGCGTGGTTCGTATTCCACGGCGATAAATGTCCATAATCCCCATGAAGGGACAGTCTATTTATTTAAAAAGGCAGTTATTGCCAACCGTGAGGATGAACCGAGAGGTAGAATATCTCCTTTCCATAGGGTTGCTTTAGGACCGGATGAGGCGATTGAGATAGATTGTATTGATATAGGGGTTCTACTTGGTGCAGGGCAGGAAGAGACTGATGTGACTACTTCATCACAGCAAACCCAGAGCACCCTAAATACCCCTTCAATTAGTAGCGCCAATATCGTTCCTGTAAGCTCACTGGTACGATTCGTTAAGGGATTTGTTGTCATCTACTCCTCGGCGCCGCTTGATGTAGTTGGAGTTTATACTGCCAGCACTCCCGTAGGTTTTAGTTTGGATGTGGAATATCTTTCCCCCTCCACGACGGCTACTATCCCGCACACGGAACAATCCCGTTGTCCTGCTGGTTGTTTATGCCTGACAAAGCAGGAGGCAGAGGAGTCGGGGTATACAGCTTTGTGCGGCGGCGAAGTGAAAATCTGCGGATATGACGAGACAGGCAACGCAATGTACTGTTTTGAGAAACCGGGGACAATCAGATGTCCGGAGGGTTGTGTTTGTCTAAACCCGTCAAAAGCGGAGGAATTGGGATATCCTCGTTGCCCACAGGAGACGAGAAGCTGTGGATACGATGATGAGGGTAACGCGCTGTATTGTTATCTAAAGAGCACCGGAGATGAATGCCCTGAAGGTTGTGATTGTCTTTCGGAGGTTGAGGCAAAACGGTTGGGTTACAATTTGTGTAACGATCAGCAAATATTCTGTGGTCATGATAGCGACCAGAGCCGTATGTTCTGCTATGAGGAACCCTCTGAAAAGGAATGTCCTCAAGGGTGCGACTGCTTAACGGAGGTGGAGGCTAAGAGGTTGGGTTATGACTTGTGTATGGGACAGAAAGTCTTATGTGGCCATGACGCAGCGGGTAGTGCGAAGTACTGCTATGATGAGCCAGCCGGTAAAGAATGTCCTCAGGGGTGTGTCTGCCTGACGCCAGCAGTAGCCAAGAGACTGGGCTATGACATGTGTAACAACCAGCAAACTATATGTGGCTATGACACTGCTGGTAATGCCCTTTACTGCTATGAGGAGCCAGCCGATGATGAGGTAGAATGTCCTCGAGGATGCGACTGTTTAACGGAGGCAGAGGCTAAGAGGTTGGGTTATGAACTGTGTTTTGGGCAGAAAGTGCTGTGTGGATATAATGCAATGGGTATTGCAATGTATTGTTATCAGGAACCGTCTGAGGAACAGGAATGCCCTCGAGGGTGCATCTGCCTTACTGATGTAGAAGCTAAAAGGATGGGCTATGTTTTATGTGGTAATGAGAGGATACTCTGTGAAGATATTCCAGGTATGCCTCAGAAATGGTGTTACCAACCAGCCAGATGATTAAACAGGGTAAACACAGATGATAAAATAAGGTAAAGCCATCACAGTTAGTGATGGCTTTACCTTATAGTTATAGGACCAGATTAAAAT
This sequence comes from Dehalococcoidia bacterium, assembly GCA_030589825.1. Classification (GTDB taxonomy): domain Bacteria; phylum Chloroflexota; class Dehalococcoidia; order GIF9; family AB-539-J10; genus JAUUZT01. The sequence continues at coordinate 139 of JAUUZT010000147.1, read as the reverse complement.
ATGATGGCTAGCTGGCGCTTAAACTGATAATAGTTTAGGCTTTGTAAAAGAGACCCAAGCTTTAAGTTATATTAGAAACTAACACCAGAAAAAATTAAGCAAGGCAATAAGAGAATCAGGCTGATTTTATGCTCTATAT
>JAUUZT010000179.1 GCA_030589825.1 Dehalococcoidia bacterium | reverse complement strand
CAGTCTGTAGTATCCCTCTTCCAAACCCGTTTATCACTTGCACTACCACCAGCACAGGTATACTACGAATAGAAGGGACCGCAACTAATGCAACTGCAATAAAAATAGAACCAATGACAATGGTAGTAGTATAACCAATGCGTTCTGCTGCAGAAATCACCAGAAGTGCCGCCACTGCGGCAGCCGCCAGGGCTGCTGTGGTGATAATTCCCAGGTCCGCACTTGAAGCTCCAATACGCGCTGCATATATGGGAATAAAGCCAAAAATGCCGGCAAACATGGCAAACTGTAGCAATACTCCCATAAGCGACACTGCCAGCAATAGCCGGGAAGAAACCACTCTCCTGAAACTGGTAAAAGACAAGTTTGAAGTTGATTCTGCAGCAGGTTCACGACCAATAAACAGAATAACAAGCCCAACCATCGCCAGCAAGGATGCTATAAAAAAAGTGTGCCGTGGGCTCCAGTATTCTGCTATTATTCCACCACAAAAAGTGGCCGTTACCAGAGCTATCCCGTTGACTGAATTAATAAGACCGATAGCCCGCGCTGAATTTTGATGCGAATAGTAAGAGGTCATATATATAGTGAAAGCTACCCAGGTCGCCCCACCTATACCTGTAATAATACGGGCCATGCAAAGGAAGGTAACATTTGGTGCCAGCCCAAGACCCAGTGCGCCTGCTGATACTGCTACCATCGCCATAGCTACCATTGGCTTTCGCCTCTTCATAGAGTCATAATAAATACCCATAGGAATTCGAAATAACAACTGTGGAAAGGCGTAGGACGCTACTACTACACCAACTATTGGAAGGCTGGCCCCCATAGATTGGGCATATACTGGGAAAATTGGTACAAAAAGATATAGTCCAAGCCAGTAGAAGAAAGTAGCGATGCAGAAAAGGATTATGGAACGACGATAGGGAATAGGAAACAACCCCTGGGATACCCCGTCCCCTACAGGTTCTGATTCAAACTGTTGTTCAATGTCAGTTGACATAGCCGCTTATTGTATCACCAGCATTTAATCACATGTACTTGTCCTAAAAATCAATAGCAAGGACTATCTCAACCCTCTCAGAAAGAGATTGGCAGTCTATTTTTATCCCTTAGTCCGGAAAGGTGACTTTCTAAATGCTGTCAGGAGACTTCTTTTTTTGTTATCCAATAATAAACCGCTATAGAAAATGCAAATAAAGCAAATCCAACTGTTATAGCTTCAGTAGTACCATAATTGTGATATGTGAAATATGCGGCGATTGCCGCAAGAACTGCCCCTATTAACGGAATTATTTTAGCTAGTTCCATGCTATTTACCCCTCTATCCTGGAGATGTAACTACATTATACAGCAAGCATGGTTTTCTGGAAATATTAGCTCTATAGCGAACAACAGCCAGAATAGGTTGCATCTTCGAAGCCTGTTATTTAGACGGCAAGTCTTCTTTCAGTAAACTACAGAGGGGGCAGAAAAGGCTTCCCTATTTCATCAAAGCAAGCTATAATCTGCCATACTGCAAATTTTATTATAACACCAGTCACCAGTTAGAATAGGTTTTGTTAGCTGTAATCCTTGTCCTCTATGTAGATGATTTATATAAAGCCCTTCTCCAGGGATATAACCATAGAGAGCTTTAAGTAATTAAAATGAATCCACTAAAGAAAACAAAGGTATTTTACGGATACTGGATATTGCTGGTTGCTTTTCTGTGTCTGTTCATCCCCACTGGATGTGGTTATTTCATTTTTAGCCTGTTCATCAGACCCCTCCAGGCTGACATGGGATGGAACCGAGCCGAGATAATGATAGCCTTTTCAGTCCTTCTCCTGGTTACGGGAGCAACCTCGCCTTTTGCAGGACGAATCGTTGACCGCTATGGTCCTAAAAAGGTTATCTGCACCGGGGTGCCTATTATGGGATTAGGTTTTATTCTGTTGAGCACAACAACCTCCCTCTGGCAATTATACCTGGGATATGCCATTGTCGGTATTGGTACAGCAGCTTCGTCTCAGGTAGCCGCCAGTACCATGGTTTCAAACTGGTTTGAAAAAAAAAGAGGCATGGCTATCGGAATAATGTCGATGGGGATAGGTGCAGCCGGTTTTGTCTTTGCACCTCTGGTTGGAGGCTATCTAATACCCAGTTTTGGCTGGAGAACAGCCTATATAATCCTGGCCATAATCGCCTGTGTTTCTCTGATCCCCGCTACGCTACTCATAGTAAAAACCAGGCCATCAGATATTGGTCTTTTCCCTGACGGTATTAAGCCTGCAATATCAGAAAAAGCAAACGAAAACAGCTCTGTATCCTCTCAAGGGTTATCGCTGAAGGTAGCTTTTGGCACAATGGCATTCTGGTTTATTGCTATCTCCTATCTGACGGGAGGACTCAGCAGTGTTGGGGTGGTACAAAGCCAGGTGCCTCACTTTGAAGACATTGGGTTCTCTACCGCAACAGCAGTGGGAGCCCTCAGTCTTCTGGGGATTGCCAGCGCCCTCGGTAAATTCGCCTTCGGCTGGCTTTGTGATAAGCTGAAGGCCAAGTACGTTTCTGCCATTGGACTTGGGTTACAGGCAACAGGAATTTTTATACTACTAAATATGAGCCCTGCAACTCCACAGACACTGTTATGGTCCTATGCATTGCTCTTTGGCTTCTCTCTTGGTAGCTGGCTGCCAACCATGTCAATGCTCACCAGTACCAGCTTTGGACTGCGTTCTTATGGCACAATATTCGGGTTACTGAGCTTTTTCCAGTGCATCGGAGTCGCTTCCGGTCCTTTCATAGCAGGATATATCTTTGATACCACTGGTAGCTACCACAACGCTTTTGTTATTTTTCTGCTCCTGTATGCAGTTTCGATTCCTACAGTACTACTGATTCGTCAAGTAAAAAGGAGCTCAATCTGAGTAACCGTCGTGCCTTTCCCTTGAACTCCAGCCCTTATATACGGAAAAGTCTAATACCATCAACACAGACAAACAAGCAGGGTCTTGATTCTCAGCACATAGTAGTGTATGTTGAGCACATCCGGTATTAATACAATCAACCACATGAGATAGTGAAGGGAGTGTAATGGCAAAGGTCAACATCGTCGGTATAGTAGGCAGCCCAAGGCATCACAGCAACACCGAGGTGATGGTCAGAGAAGCTCTGGAAGGAGCAAAAGAGACAGGCAACGTGGAAACACATTTGCTCCTGCTGGCCGGTAAAAAAATAAATCCATGCCTCAGTTGTTTCAAGTGCAATGAAAAGAGGGATTTTTGCATCTTCCGTTTCCAGGAT
>JAUUZT010000222.1 GCA_030589825.1 Dehalococcoidia bacterium | reverse complement strand
GGAATTACAGAGTGAGTTTCTGAAAATACAACAGAAAATAAAGAAGACGATTATCTTTGTGACTCACGATATTCATGAGGCAATCAGAATGGGCGATACCATAGCCTTAATGAAAGATGGAAGGCTGGTACAACATGATACCCCCGCAAATCTTCTCTATAAACCAAAGAACGACTTTGTTGCCAATTTTGTTGGCACCGATAGGGCTCTTAAGGGATTACAGCTACTCCGGGTAAAGGAGGTTATGGCAGTTAACCCTCATATAGCAAGAATCGAGGAAAAAGCAGAAACTGTTCGGAACAGGATGCGACAGGAAAAAGTTGAGGCTCTGGCAGTACTTGATGAGTGTGATAATTTTGTAGGGTGGATTACCCTTTCAGATTTGCAACAGGTGGAACTGGTCAGAGACGCCATAACCTGCGCATCAGCAACACTTACGGCAAATTCAGTGCTCAGTGAAGCTCTGTCTGTCATGTTAAGTAGTGTGCTGAGGACTGTAGCCATAGTTAATGATGAAAATAAGCTGGATGGAATACTCACCTTCGATGCCATTCAGAAGGCCTTGCAGGAATCAGTAGAGGCAGTAGAATCAGAATGAGGCGCTGGTTTGTTATCGCAGGGCTGTTCTCTTTTCTGGTTGGCCTCACCATCTGGATTACTAATATAGGCACAATTGGTATTTATAGCACGTTTAGCTATGGTGATATATTTACGGATACAAAGGCACACCTGCAGATGGTGTTTATAGCCATGCTTATCGCTATTGCTATTGGTGTTCCCTCAGGGATACTGGTGACACGGCCTGGATTCACCAGGCTGGCCCCGATTGTAATTGGTAGTGGTAATGTGGGACAAAGTATACCTAGCCTGGCGGTCATTGCCATTATGGCACCACTGCTGGGATATGGTCTTCAATCCGCAATTGTCGCCTTATGTATTTATGGACTTCTTCCCATCCTGCGCAATTCCTACGCCGGTATGAGAAACATTACTCCTGCCATAATTGAGGCTGCCAGGGGTATGGGGATGACCAGATGGCAAATTTTACGAAAAATAGAGCTACCGTTGGCCAGACCTGTCATTATGTCTGGCATCAGAATTTCCACCATTATCACTGTAGGAACAGCGGAACTGGCGGTTCTGGTTGGTGGCGCTGGGTTGGGCAGAATTACCCTGACCGGGGTTTTTGCCAGAGAGACATTGCTCATCTTACAGGGAGCAGCACCAACAGCAGCCTTGGCCATCGGGCTTGGCTTCGTTTTAGAATGTATAGAAAACTGGATGACACCCCGGGGCCTTAAGGTATAGGCGGAAACAATTGATTAAAGGAGGGGACATATGTGAAATGTTAAAACGTTTTACTTGTAAAATTGAGTCTTGCATAATTAATTTTAAGGAGGAGAACAAATGCGTAGAATAGCAATAATTATGGTGGCATTGGTTTTGATACTTTCTATGGTACTCACAGGCTGTGCTACAAAAGGAGAAAAGGAGATAACGGTTGGCAACAAGAACTTTACCGAGGAGTATGTTGTAGGACAGCTCATAACACAGTTGCTTGAGGCAAATGGCTTTACGGTTGAACTGGTTTCGGACCTCTCTTCGATGTCGCTCAGAGAAGGGATGGAGGCTGGCGATATTGATATCTGTGCTGACTATACGGGAACTGCCTGGATGGTCAACCTGGGACATGCGTATGAGCCAGGAGTTGACAACAATAGTATTTATCAGATGGTGAAGGATGAGGAAGAGGCTAATGGTTTTGTGTGGTTGGACCCGATGTGGAACAATAACACCTATGCTATGGCCTGCTGGCCCGAATTTGCTGAGGAAAATGGCCTGAAAACGCTTTCGGACCTAGCAGCGTTTTGCAATGAAGGAAACGTGGAGTTCGAAATGTTTCTGGACTTTGAATTCTCCACTCGTCCCGATGGCTTGCCCGGACTGGAGAAACACTATGGATTTGAGGTTCCCGATGACAATCTCAAGACAGGCGCACCAGGAGCTTCATTAATGGCTCTGGAGAATAAATCGACAGATATATCAATGGTTTTTGGTACCGATGCCAAGATTGTTGAAGAAGGCTGGTATGTATTCCAGGATGACAAATCGTTCTTCCCTCCCTATGATCTGACACCCTATATCAGTGCTGCTGTTCTTGATAAATATCCCGAAATTAAGGATATTATCAATGAGCTGGTAGCTACTTTCCCAGGAGGTGGTAAATCTGCCTCTCCAGCAATAGTTGCTGAAGGACAAAAGGCCTGGCAGGAATTAAATTCACGTGTTGATATTGACAAAATGGAGCCAGACGAGGCTGCCCTTGAATACTTGCAGGAGAATGGTCTCCTTTAACGGCGAAGGAATACTCTCTGTTTTTGCACCATGTGCTGGCAGACAAGAGCTACTCAATTAAAAAAGGAAAATCTTAAGTGAATGTGGCCTGGCTGGAGTGGTCATCCGTGAGTATCGCTCCAGTCAGGCCGCTGCTTACAGTTCTATGCCAAGCATCATGTACCATCTTAACTTATTACAAATGCTTGGTAAAAAGCAGGCCGTCAGCTTATGTGTCTGGCTTGTTTACTTGGTTGCTCAATAATGATATTTAATATGATATGATGAACGCAGGGAGTAGCCATCTGCCTTATGGTAAAACATCCTC
>JAUUZT010000005.1 GCA_030589825.1 Dehalococcoidia bacterium | reverse complement strand
GACCATTCCCCTTCATAATTAATTTCGTTATCAAATTCCCTTGGTATCATAAGCACTTTTTAGTCAAAAACAACAGATTTGAAAATACCCTATCCCCTTAATCTATCCACCGGACTATACTTCTTATGGCTCTCAATAGCGTCATAGCATCCTAATGCCTGGCAATATCTATTGGTCATCATCAAAATAGTATGTCCTAGCAATCTTTGTAACATAAGACTATCTCCACCATTCTTAAGCCATAAAGTAGCAAACGTATGTCTTAGTAAATGAGGATGTTAGCCTGTTTTAGAGAAATCACTTGTTCATCAATAGTATGGGGATACGCCTGTGAATTTTGAGTAGTGCTTTGGTTGATTGTTGAGAGAGGAATCTTAATGGTGGCAGCGACTGGATTTGAACCAGTGGCCAAAGGCTTATGAGTCCTTTGCTCTACCGCTGAGCTACGCTGCCCGTAGTGAAATTTAACATAGCAGCAGGTTGTGGTCAAACCAGCTATTAAAATATGTTCGCATTGAAAGAAATTACTCTATCGTGGGAGAGTAATGGCTATTAAGCTAGTTCTACAAGGAGTTACCCATGATACCTTTCTTGACACCAGCTCGTAAAAACCCATAAAATTCGTAACAATATTATGGGGAATCTATACAATGAACTGCAGTGGAGAGGTGTTCTTCATGCTGCGACAGAGGGAACTCAAGAAGTCCTGACCAACAAGAAAGTTGTTGGCTATATTGGCTTTGATCCATCAGCCGCCAGCCTTCATGTGGGTTCTCTGCTGCCAATAATGACACTGGTTCATATGCAGCGTTATGGGCATACCCCTATAGCTGTGCTTGGTGGAGGCACCGGACTTATTGGAGACCCGAGCGGGAAGACGCAGGAACGGCCGTTGCTGGGCAAGGAAAAAATTGAAGAAAATATTCAGGGAATTAGAAAACAACTAAGCAAATTCCTGGATTTTGAAGCCAAGGGGAACCCGGCTATTCTGGTTAATAATGCTGACTGGCTTGCTTCTATTAGCATGCTGGATTTCCTGCGTGATATTGGGAAACATTTCACCGTTAACTATATGCTTGCCAAGGAATCGGTGGAGAGTCGCATGGAAGCGGGGATGTCTTTTACAGAGTTTAATTATATGCTTCTACAGGCTTATGACTTCTTGACTTTATATAAACGATATAGATGTGTTCTACAGATGGGAGGAAGCGACCAATGGGGGAATATCACCAGTGGTATTGACTTGATTCGTCGCCTGGTTAAAGGCAAAGCCTATGGATTGGTAACACCTTTACTGCAGACATCTTCCGGACAAAAATTTGGTAAAACAGGTAGCGGAACTGTCTGGCTTGATCCGAATTTAAGCTCACCCTATCATTTCTACCAGTTTTGGCTTAATACTGATGATAAAGAAGCTATACCTTATTTAAAATATTTTACCCTTCTTTCTGAAGCGGAGATTGAAAGTGTTGCTGATTCGCTGGCCATGTCGCCTGAGAAGAGAGAAGCTCAGAAGATACTGGCATCTGAGATTACGCGCATGGTACATGGGGAAGAGGAATTGGTAAAAGCTAAACAAGCAACCGCTGCGCTGTTCGGCAGAGAAATAAAAGATTTATCTGCTAAGGATATTCTTGATGTGTTTGCTGATACTCCCTCTACCGATTTGTCATCATCTCTATTTACTGAAGAAGGAGTGCTGCTATCAACCCTGGTGCAGGAATGCGGTCTTATGCCTTCCAAAGGTGCGGCTAGACGCATGATTAAAGAGGGTGGCCTCTATGTCAATAATCGTCGAGTAACGGATGAATATTATAAGTTATCACTTGATGAGAGCATTGACGGGCAATTTTTTGTATTGCGTAAGGGTGCTAAGAAATATCACCTGCTACGGGTGTTACCGGAATAGATTGTTTCGTACTAAACCACAGGGAGTTTGCCAGCTGTATTTTAAATTGACTGTTGCTTGATTAGTTTAAAGGCTGTTACATCTACTAATCCCAGGTCTGTCAATCTCAGTTCAGGAATTACCGGCAGAGCAAGGAAAGATAGTATAGAGAATGGAGCTGGTGGAGAAGAACCTATACTGGTAGCGGCCTTTGCTAATTTATCTAGTTGCTGAATTACTACTTCTGCAGGTGAGGGGGAAAGCAATCCCGCGACAGGTAATGGTAGGGAAGAAAGTATATTACCGTCGGCACAAACGACCAGCCCTCCGTTGAGTCTCTCTATTTCCTTTATTGCTGATAGAATATCGTGGTCATTGGTACCTACGGCTATTATATTATGAGAGTCGTGAGCTACAGATGATGCTAAAGCTCCTTTCTTTAAGCCAAAGCCTTTAACCAATCCCACGCCGATGTTGCCACTGGCTTTATGCCTTTCCACGACCACCAGCTTTAGGATGTCTCTTTGTGGGTCGGGGACAATCATTCCCTTCTCTAATTTTACCTGCTCAAGTCTATTTTTTGTGATTATCTGGCCTGGAATAATCTCAATGACAGGATAGGGCTCTCCCGTACCGGGTAGTTTTAATCTTTCCAAGGTAACGGGCTTAACGTGAATCGTATCCTCCAGTCCTGAATTTATGGCAGGCGCTGTAAAAAGAGGGGCGCCATAGCTTGCAATTAGATGTCCTTTATGGAAAACCATATCTATTTTCAATCTGTCGAGGTCAGTAATAGTAATTAGATTGGCAAGGTACCCCGGTGCGATTGCTCCTCTGTCGTGAAGACGAAAATACTCAGCCGGATTGATTGTTGCCATCTGAATTGCCCTGATTGGCTCCAGTCCTTTGTGGATAGCTTTTCTTAATACCGCATCTACATCTCCTTCGTTGAGAAGGTCTAAGCAGCTACGGTCATCTACAACGAAAAAGCATCTTTTGTATGTGTTATCTGTAACCAGGGGCAGAAGGGCATCCAGGTTTTTTTCTGATGACCCTTCCCTGATCATCAGATACATGCCTTTATTCAGTTTCTCCTGTCCTTCCTCGAATGAGACTGATTCATGATCAGAGAGAATACCAGTTGCCATATAGGCATTAAGTTCCTTACCAGTCAAGCCGGGGGCATGACCATCGATGACTCTCCCTTTAAAATAGGCAATCTTGTTTAAAACATCCTCAGAGCCATTGAGCACACCAGGGAAGTTCATCATTTCGCCCAATCCGATTACGTTGCTACCCTGAAGGAGTTCCTTGATTTCTTTTATATTGATTCTGGCACCTGATGTTTCTAAATTGGTGGCGGGGACACAGGAGGGTATCATTAAAAACAAATCGAGTGGTAAATCACGTATGCTATCAAGGACGAACTTGATGCCTGCTATGCCACAGACGTTGGCGATTTCATGTAAATCACTTACAATAGTTGAAATGCCTTTGGGGATTACTGTATTGGCGTATATGGCAGGGTGTAGCATGGAACTCTCGATGTGAGTGTGGCCATCTATTAGGCCAGGGGCAAGATAATTTCCTTCTAAATCAATAATTTCTCTTCCTTTTTTATAATCTCCCACGCCAGCAATTCTATCGCCGCATATTGCTACATTGCTAAGCTCAATTTTTCCGATAAATGTGTTTATTGTGCGAGCGTTTTTTATAATTAAATCAGCAGGAGAATCTCCTTTTGCTACAGAGATGAGTTTTTTGAATTCCATTCCTTATTTCTCCATCGAGTATATATCAGGCAAGCAGCGGTATTTCTCATTGAGGTCAAGCCCGTATCCGACAACAAAGTTATCTGGCAGGGTAAATCCAAGATAATCAATAGACACGGCAACCTGACGTCTTGAAGGTTTTTCCGTAAGGGCACAGAGTTTCAGGGAGGCAGGATTCTTCTTTTTAAGATGTGCGAGTAGGAACGAAATAGAGAGTCCCGTATCTACGATATCCTCAATTACCAGGACGTCTCTGCCAGTAATAGACTTGTGGAGGTCTTGAATCAATGTTACCTTTCCTGAGCTTTCTTTTTCAGCGTAATAACTTGCAACTTGGACGAAATCTGTTTCTATATCTATAAGCTTGAGTTGACGAACCAGGTCCGCCATGAAAATAAAAGAACCTTTGAGAACGCCGATAAGTAAAGGTTGCCTTTTTTGATAGTCTCTCGTTATTTCAGAGGCTATTCTGGCTACAGTTTCGGCGATTTGGTCTTTATTAATCAGTATTTTTAACTGGTAATGGCTGGACTGTTTCATTAATTAAATATTTTACGCCTTTAATGATATTTTTGTCTCGATTTTTAACATTTAAAACCATAAAAAAACTTGACAATGGGTATTAATGGTGATAAATTGAAGATTGTCCTGAGTAATCGGACTGGGACTTGGGGAGCGAAGCCGGGCATTGAGGAAGCGGAAGTTGAAAAGCGTTGGAATTCGGATCGGGTTCTAGACGTAAAGTAAGCGGAAGTGGCAATGACTAGGAATGCCTCTCCGGCTAGAGCGAGGTTACTCAGGGCGTTTTTTATTCTGGCCTGTTGTTTATATCGGGCGCAGAAGTTGCTGGAATTTCGTTTCTGATTAGTTCAGGCCGTAGAACACCAACAAAAGGCAAATTTCGGTATTTACCTTTGTAATCCAATCCATATCCAACTATAAACTTATCAGGTACCTCAAAACCTATATAATCGAGAGGAATATCTACTAACCGACGAGTTCTTTTATCGAATAAGGTGCAGACACGGAGGCTGGCTGGATTATGAACTCGAAGGTAATTCAATACATAATTTAATGTAATACCTGTATCTATAATATCCTCAACCATTAGAACGTGGCGGCCAGCTATGATTCCATCCAAATCTTTGGTTATTTTAGCAACTTGCCCCTCACCGCCATAGTACGAAATAGCCATAATATCCAGGTTGAGTGGTATAGAGATATGCTGCATCAAGTCAGATATGAAGCAGATAACTCCTTTTGGAATACCAACTAGGACCAGTTGTTGACCAGCATAATCATTGGAGATTCGTTTAGCTAAAGTTCTTATTCTGCGTTGAAGTTGGCTGTGACTATAAAGGATTTGGGCAACTCCCTCTGCCTTGGTTTCAATGACAGGGTTGTAACCGTGACTAGCTAACAGGGTGACAATATCTTTCTTTGTGAGCAGTTTGATGTTTATGTTTGGGTATAGTTCCTTGAGTTTGCGCAACTTACGATGCTTTACTGTCATCAGGCTCTGCTTTAACGTCGTGAGTTCTATATAGATATTTAGCTCTGGCAAGTAAAAGTCGGGGGTGAACATTTCGGTTACCCTATCATTGTCCCAATTGAGTGGAAAGGATCGGGGCTCATAAAGCCATTCTACACAATAGAAGTTAAGTATGTTAGCAAATTCCTCTTCACTGGGGTGAGCAAACTCAGCTGGTCTTAATGTTGATACAGTTAACTTGGGTGGAGAAGATGGTACTAATGTTTTTTTATTTGGCTGATTATTTTTTACCAGCAGTTGTTGAAGCCTCTGTCTTTCCAGCAGCACAGCACTCATGTCGGTAACACTAACCAGAAACTCCCTGTCTCTATCTTGGAAATCACGAGGTTCATGAGTGTAGACCCTGATTTCTCCAATGATTTCCCCTTTATCCTCTATTGGAGCACCAAGTATAGAGCATACCCTTTGTGCTTCTGCTATTTGGTTATGCTGAACTCTTTCATCGTTGGTAGCGTCAGGCACAAATACTACTTTCCCCTCAAGAATGTCGGGAAGGCTCTTGTGTCCGTCAAGTAAGCCTTTTCTGAGGTAAAAATCACTAAGCCCGAATGCTCCTATGGTACTTAGATATTTTTTTCGAGAATCCAGGAGTAAAATACGACACCCACCTGCCCCTAGCGCTCTAGCTGTACTTTTAGCTATGGAATTGCAGATTCTTCTTAAACTAAGTTCTGAATTGCTAACCTTGGCTATATGACTTAATGCTGGATAATAGCCGTTTCCATTATTGGATAATCTCTCTTTCATAACTTAGCCACATTTAGTGAAACCACAGTTAGGACAAATATTGCAACCTTCCTGGTGTATCAAATTCCCCCCACAATCAGGGCACTGTCCCAAGGCATTTTTGCTCGTATTAACGGAAATTTCAGGGGTTTTAGTTTTTATATCTTTTACGTATTTCTGCAGTACACTAGCAATTGCATCAGCACATGATAAGATGGCATGACCTTGCTCCCAGGCAATGGAGGGGCAACGAATACCATGCAGGTGTCTTACTATGGAGTCCAATTCTATTCCTGAACGAAGTGATAATGATATGAGCCGGCTAATAGCTTCAAGTTGAGCGGCGGCACATCCACCTGACTGTCCTAGGGTCGCAAATACTTCAGCTATGCCACGTTCATCGGAATTTACCGTTACGTAGATGTGACCACATCCAGTGCTTACTCTTTCAGTTATCCCTCTGGTGACCTTGGGTCTTTTTCTTGGTGATAGGCTGTCATGGAATTTTGCCTTTTCCCCCTCTTTTTTACCCGTGGTAAGAACCTGCCCATCTCGACTTCGATCCCTGTAAATGGTTATTCCCTTCAATTTCTCACGATAGGCGAGTAGATACACATTGGCTATATCTTCAGGGGTCGCCTCTATGGGGAAATTCACTGTTTTCGATACGGCATTATCAGTGAATTTTTGAAAGGCTGCTTGCATTCGAACATGCCACTCAGGAGAAATATCATGAGCTGAAATAAAAACTCTCTTTATTTCATCCGGAATAATAGATACATCTTTTAGTTTCTTTCCGGAGGCAAGGTCTTTCATCAGCTCAGTGGAAAAGAAATTATTCACTTTAGCAACCTGTTCAAAGTAAGGATTTACCTCTACTAATTCTTCACCGTCGAGGATATGACGTATATAGCTCAGGGCAAAGATTGGTTCAATACCACTGGAGCAGTTGGCGATAATGCTTAGACTACCTGTTGGGGCAATTGTGGTTCTAGAAGCATTACGAAAATGAGGTCCCCCAGGGACGTCGTAAATGCTTCCTTTGAAGGCAGGGAAAGTACCCCTGGATTTCGCCAGCTCCATTGAAGCTTTATCTGCTTGCTCGGATATAAAATGCATAATCTCTTCAGCCAAACTGAGTGCCTGTTCACTGTTATAAGGGATACCAAGTTGTATTAGCATATCGGCGAAACCCATTATTCCCAGCCCTATCTTCCTGGTTTGTCTTGATTTTTCGGCTATCTGTGGCAAAGGAAACTGGTTAACATCTATGACATTATCAAGGAAATGTACGGCCAGCTCAATTACTCTGGATAGCTTGATATAATCAATCTTCACATGACCATTCTGGTTGCTCACCATCTTTGCCAAATTTATAGAGCCTAAGTTACATGACTCAAAAGGTAGTAGTGGTTGCTCTCCACAGGGATTGGTGCTCTCTATTTTTCCTAAATCTGGAGTGGGATTATACTTGTTTATTTCATCTATGAATATGACCCCGGGATCGCCTGTGTGCCAGGACATGTTGACGATTTTGTCGAATACCTCACGTGCATTGAGTTTACCGCTTATCTCACCTGTCCTGGGGGTTACTAAATCATAATCGTTTTTCTTTTCTACTGCCTGCATGAACTCATCAGTTATGGCTACTGAAAGGTTGAAGTTAGTGAGCAGTTCAGTATTATCCTTTGCGCTGATAAATTTCAGAATATCAGGATGATTAACGCTAAGGATTGCCATGTTAGCTCCGCGGCGCATACCGCCCTGTTTAACTACATCGGTAGCTGTATCAAAAACGCGCATGAAAGATACGGGACCACTGGCAACCCCACCAGTAGAACCAACCCTGTCCATTTCAGGCCTGAGTCGGGAAAAAGAAAATCCTGTACCCCCACCACTCTTGTGAATTAATGCAGTATATCGCACTGCCTCGAATATAGACTCCATGGAATCTTCTACAGGTATAACAAAACATGCTGATAATTGACCTAATTCGCGGCCAGCATTCATTAGTGTAGGGGAGTTGGGAAGGAATTCCAGGTTAACCATTAACTGGTAAAATGCCTCTGCTATGATGGAAGGATTTGATTCAGGATTGTAAATTTTTTCGGCTGATGCTATATGCTCAGCCACACGTTTGAACATATCCTGTGGTATTTCGTTGGTTTTCCCCGTCTCATTCTTAGATAAGTACCTTTTTTCTAATACTCTTATGGCATTATTACTTAATTCGATTCCTGAGACAATTTGGGAGCTTGATTGTGGGGAAAAATCATCTGCAGATATAATGTCATTAATTATTGCATGGAGCCTGGAGGAAGATATAGGCTGTTCATTATATACCGGAACGAATTCCTCCATACCAGGTAGAGGTTTGACCGAATCCAGACGTCGCATAACCTGTTCAGTGAAGCCTTCTAGTATTACTCTGTCTGTTATTCCCATAGATTCGGCAGCAGCAAAAACAGCCTTGGTTATCTCGTCAGCCCCTGTGGATTTGATGTATTTTTTTTCTTTACGGGGATTTGTCAATGTTAGACTTCTCCTGTTATTGAAAGGATGGAATCTGTCTTTGAGGAATAAGGTTTAGATGATCTCCCTTGGGCTAATGTATCAACAACTTTTTTAAGAGCACCAATGTCCGTAAACTCTCGATACACACTGGCGAAGCGGATATAAGCTATGTGGTCCAGTTGTTTCAGCTTCTGCATAACTAAATCGCCGATTAGATAGCTGGTGGCTTCAGTTTTACCTGTACGGTATAGCTCGGCTTCGATGTTGTCGATTACTTTTTCGATTGTGCCTATAGGAAGAGGACGCTTTTCACAAGCTTTTCGAATTCCAGAGGAAAGTTTATCTCGACTATAAATTTCACGGCGGCCATCCTTTTTGACTACGAAGATACCACCTAAATCAACACGCTCATATGTAGTGAAGCGAGCACCACAGCTAAGACACAGTCTTCGACGTCTTATGCCATCACCAACATGCCGCGAATCCACTACTCGTGAATCTAATCCACCACAATATGAGCACTTCATGATCATCCTAAACCTTGTGTTTTATATTGACGATACTACAATATATAGTAAAAGTCAATAACACAATAACCTGGAGAAGATAAAGTGGGTTCGTGTCGACTTATTCAATTATTTTAATTTATTTAATAAATATATAACTTAATTATTTTGCTTATAATGCAACTATCTTAGAACATCCTAGCTTTTGGCGACTGCGGTTGAGAAGAAGAAAGCCTCATTCCCTCTCGGCTGCCGTCATCGAGTAAGCTACTGGCCTGGCGATGAGTACGTCGTAAGAAGGAAGGAACATCTAATGCTTCACCTCCACCTTTTATCAGGCGACGGAGTTCTTCACGGCTAACTACCTGGCCTTTTTGAGCACCAAAACCAGTGGCTATAACAGTAATCTTAAGTTCACTGTCTGGCATTTCAGGGTCATGGACAACGCCGAAGATGATATTGGCAGTTGGGTCAACTGCCTGACCAATAACTTCAGCTGCTTCATTGCACTCGAAAAGGGTCAGGCTGGGACCACCGGTGATATTAAAAACAATACCCGTAGATCCCTTTATGGAGACATCAAGCAATGGGCTAGCCAGTGCAGACCTGGCTGCTTCGGCAGCACGGTTCTGACCGCTGCCTATTCCAACAGACATCCATGCTGGGCCGGCATCCTTCATTACAGACTTGATGTCTGCAAAATCGAGGTTGATCAACCCAGGAACGGTAACAACTTCTGAGATGGATTGAACGCTCTGCATTAAAGCGTCGTCTGCCTTTTTAAAAGCACTATCAACACTTGTTTTAGCATCGCACAGGTGTAATAGACGATCGTTGGGAATAATAATGAGGGTATCTACTTTAGAAGTAAGATTAATTATCCCTTCCTCAGCTACCTGTGAACGATGCCCGCCTTCGAAAGAGAATGGTTTGGTGACAACCCCAATAGTGAGAGCCCCTGTGGCCTTTGTAATCTCAGCTACTACGGGAATGCCACCAGTGCCGGTGCCACCTCCCATACCTGCGCTTACAAATACCATATCAGCCCCCTCGACAAGTTCCTCAATTACCTGTCGGCTTTCCTCGGCTGCCTTTTTGCCTACCTCATGATGGCCTCCTACCCCTAATCCTCTGGTCAGTTTTTCCCCTAATTGAATGCGAGTAGGAGCTTCAGATAATGCTAGTGCCTGGGCATCAGTATTCATAGCTATAAAATCAACACCAGTAACTCCCTGAAGAACCATGCGGTTGATAGCATTACAGCCGCCTCCACCAATACCGATAGCCTTGATTTTCGCTGGAATTGGAGAAGAAATCGATTTTGACATATTATTACCTCCTTTCTAATACTACAAGATATTTAATTTTATTATCTCTTAGATATGGAACAGTTTTTTCATTAAATTGCCAATGCCTCCAAAGAGGCCACCTCTTCTTACCTTCCAGGCTGACTTTTCTCTGTTATTTGACTGCCATAAGATTAAACCTACAGTGGTAGCGTAGGCGGTGTCATTGAGTATATCAGTGATGCCATGGACTCCTGCACTTAAAGGACGGCCCCTTCTCACTGGGATATCTAGCTTGGCTTTTCCTAAATCATCTAGACCTTCTAAATTAGCCGTACCACCAGTTAATACCAGTCCATACGGTGCAAGGGTTCGGCAATCTGTGGAGGGTAATTCTAGAAGTACGAGTTCAAATAACTCTTCCATACGGGAACGCACGATGTCACAAAGATCACGGTAAGAAGCACTGTGCCCATTTTCTATTCCTGATACTGTAGCTTCTTTGTTGATATCCATTCCAGGAGTTACATTGCCATATGCCTTTTTCATTCGTTCAGCTATATTAAAGGGCAGGCCTAAACCTATGGCGATGTCGCTGGTGATTTGGTAGCCAGCTACTGGAATGATTGCTGTGTGGAAGATGTTCCCCTGCCTGAATACAGCTATATCGGTGGTTCCTCCCCCGATGTCAACCATGACTACCCCACCTTCTCTCTCCTGTTCAGTTAACACGGCCTCGCTGCTGGCAAGAGGTTCCAGGATTAAATCATCAACATCTATTCCAGTACTACGTATGCATTTAACCAAGTTTTGCACTGAGGATACTGATGCGGTGATTATATGAGTTTCCACATCCAGCCTGTTACCGTGCATTCCTACTGGTTCTTTTACTCTCTCTTCACCATCTAGGGTATAGTAGCGAGGGATGGCATGGAGTAGTTTCTTGCCTTCAGGAACAGGTAAGTCACGGGAAGCAGATAATACCCTCTTGAGGTCTCGGGAGCGAACCAGGCGGTCATTTCGAGGAATGGCTACAACGCCATGATTGTTAATACTGCTGACATGCCTGCCGGTTACTCCTACATAAGCAGAATCAATTCTGATACCACTGATTGTTTGGGCTTCTTTGATTGAACTGGCAATAGATGTCTTGGCCTCATCCATATTAACCACAATACCTTTGTGTAAGCCACGACTGGGAACAACCCCTACCCCCAGAACTTCAATGTTGCCTTGTGATTTGATATCAGCTACGATGGTCGCTATTTTTGTTGTGCCTACATCAATAGCTGAAACAATTTTGTGTACCATTTCCAACCTCCTTTTTATTATTTGCCTTCTTGGCTAAGTCGCTCAGCAATTCTCATTTTCCCACTACGACTACGTGGGTTATTTCCTATTTCCGATGAACTGGGTTTGATTACCTTTTTTGATATTATTTTTAAGCTGGCAATGTGTCCGCAGCGGCATTCTATTGCCTCGGGGGGACAGATACAATCCCTGGATTCACGTTTCATAAATTGCTTGACAATCCGATCTTCCAGTGAGTGATAGCTAATAACAACTAATCTACCTTTAACACGAAGAAGACTAACTACCTGCTCCAATGCTATTTTCAGGTTCTCAAGTTCCTGATTGACAGCAATGCGAAGTGCCATGAATGTCTTAGTAGCAGGGTTAATCCTTCCTTGCCTGTATCCAATAGCATCTCTTATTAGTCTGGCAAGCTCAGAGGTGGTATTAAGTGGACGGTTTTTTATTATGAGACTGGCTATCTGACGACTATGCCTTTCCTCTCCATAATGCTTGATAATGTGTGCTATCTCTTGTTCTGAGTATTCATTGATTATTTCTGCAGCTGTTGGTCCTTTTCCTGGTGTAAATCTCATGTCGAGTAGAGCTTCGTTTTGGAAGCTGAAACCGCGTTTAGCCGAATCTAATTGCCAGGAGGAAACACCAAGATCAAATAGAATGCCATCCACTGGATAGAAATTGTTTTTAAGGCAAATATCCTCAAGATTATTGAAATTATCATTTATAAGGGTAACTGCATTACCATAATTGCTTAGTTTTTTCCGAGTGATATTAAAAGTTTCAGTGTCAGCATCGATACCTAGAAGCTTCCCTCCTGGTAAAATGTGTTTTAGGATGGCTTCTGTATGCCCTCCAAGTCCTAATGTGCAGTCTATGTAAGACCCGTCAACATGGACTTGCAATCCCTCTATTACCTCTTTGACTAGAACAGGAATATGATTTGGTATCGATACAACTGTGCTTGTCATCATGCCTCCGGACTTTCTACTATTTGAGATACCTGGTCATCAGATTCCTTCTTTTCTACCTTCCATAATTCAGAATCCCATAGCTCTACACAGTTGTTCACTCCTACAACAACTACACCCTCCTTGATTTCAGCATAGTCACGTAAAGTTGGAGGTAGTATTACTCTCCCTTGCTTATCAAAAGAGACACTGAATGCAGAGCCGAAGATTGAACGATTAATTCTTCTTGAACTGGTTGGACCCATTGCCTTGGAGGACAAGCTCTCTGCCACTTTGTTCCATTCGGCCAGAGGGTAAGCAGAAATACATTTATCGAGTCCCCTGCTCAATACCACGATATCTTTCATTTCGCGCCTGAATTTTGGAGGCAAGGGTGCCCTTCCTTTTTCGTCAACTTTATAATTGTATTCTCCGAAGAACATATCTTTTCCCTACTTTTTGGTACTATCTTCCCTTATTCCCCACTTTTCACCACAACCATGTTATACAATAAAAGCTATTGTATATTTTGTCAAGTTTTTTTGGCCTTTACCGTAATAATTTTATCGGATATCTCAAATATGATAAGATTCACTGTAGAAAGATAGTCTTGGAAACCACCTGATGCGTATTGATATATTTTGTCTCTTTCCTGAAATACTAAGCTCTCCCTTAAACCAGAGCATTATTAAGAGGGCAACAGAGCGTGGTATAGTCAATATAGTAACGCATAATATTCGGGACTATACTCATGATAAACATCATACGGTAGATGATTATTCATATGGAGCTGGACCTGGGATGGTGCTTAAACCTGAACCTATATTCGAGGCGGTACAGGCGGTAAATGAGCAAATTAATGCTCAAGAATCTCCTGTTGTTTTACTTACTCCGCAAGGTCGATTACTTAATCAACAGGTACTTCAGGAACTAGCCAGCCATCACCATTTTATGTTAATCTGTGGTCATTATGAAGGTTTAGATGAGAGGGTCAG
>JAUUZT010000125.1 GCA_030589825.1 Dehalococcoidia bacterium | reverse complement strand
CCTCTCCCAGGTGGGTTATATCGTCGGGAGGGAGAATAAAGGGAAAAGGCCCTTTTTCTTCTTCGGCTGCCATGCAGAAGGAAAGGACATCGGTAGGTCGGTCTATCCGGCGATAGTCGCGGTTCAGTTTGTGTATCGTCTTATTGTCGGTGAAGACGATGCTCATCTCGCAAGGAGGAGGAATTTTTTCAAGTTCAAGAACTTGTTGAACTATTCTTCGTATATTATATTCGTTGACTAACTCCCTGAAATCTTCCTTAATTGAGACTTCGATTTCATCTGGCATGCCAAAGAGTACTCCTCTGTTTATAGTAGAAGACAAACACTATTCTTCCATGTGTCATTGACGCCATTATAGATGTTTGGACGTTTTTATTGAAATCTGAAGCGGTTGTTTACTGGCTTTATCTCTTTTTAACTAATAAAATAGTAGAGATGAAAATAACTCCACTTAGACGGCAATATCTCAGAGTGAAGAAAAAATATCCTGAGGCAATAGTATTCTTTCGACTGGGGGATTTTTATGAGACGTTTGACGAAGATGCCAGGATTACTTCGAGAGAACTGGATATTGTACTGACTTCCAGAGAGATGGGGAAAGGGCAGAAAATTCCCTTGGCAGGAATACCTTATCATGCTGTGGATAATTATCTGGCAAGACTCATCAATCGAGGCTATAAGGTTGCTATTTGTGAACAACTTAGTCCTCCGGGCAATGGATTGGTGGAGAGGGATGTGGTTCGTGTAGTGACACCAGGGACAGTAGTGGAGACAAATCTGCTTGAGGATAAAAGCAATAACTTCCTTGCCAGCTTGATTGTAGAGGGGGATAAAGCAGGGATTGCTTATGTTGATATTACTACAAGTGAGTTTGCAGTCACTCAATTGTCCAGGGAAAAGCTTTCATGTGAACTGGAAAGGCTGCAACCTCGTGAGATGCTTGTTCCAGATACCGTTGCGGAGGAACTACTGAGAGAACTACCTGATTCGATATTGTCCTGCCTGACCAGGGTGGAGGAGTATTATTTTGACACTGAGATAGCTCAAGCTACTTTGCTTGAGCATTTTGGTGTGGCTATGCTGGAAGGTTATGGCTGTGCAAATTTACCGCTGGCTATCGGAGCGGCTGGGGCCCTGCTTCATTACATAAAGGAGACTCAGAAGGAAGCCCTGTCGCAATTAAGCAATTTAAGCACCTACTCGACGGAATCTTTTATGATATTAGATGGGCAGACGGCTCGCAATCTTGAAATAATGAAGGGAGGAAGATGGGGAGAAAGTAATAATTCGCTGCTTACCACTTTAGATGTTACCAGGACAGCTATGGGAGGACGGATGCTGAAAGAGTGGATGGGTCATCCGCTCATCGATATTACGGCATTGAATCAGCGACAGGAGGCAGTTGCCTGGTTTTATAGTGATGCTATGCTTCGTGGCAAGGTAGCCTCTGTCCTGTCGGACATTGCTGATTTGGAAAGAATTATTAATCGTGTGAGGAATGGCAAGGTGCTGCCGAGGGAGCTTATTGCTCTGCAATCTGGCTTGGAGAAAATACCGGAATTGAGCAATTATCTGGCGGGGGATTCTCTGGATTGGTTGAGGGGAGAGCTGAAACCCTGTCAG
The DNA here is from genome assembly GCA_030589825.1 of Dehalococcoidia bacterium. Taxonomy (GTDB): domain Bacteria; phylum Chloroflexota; class Dehalococcoidia; order GIF9; family AB-539-J10; genus JAUUZT01. Next base: position 2,337 of record JAUUZT010000125.1, on the reverse strand, counting down.
GAGACGGTAGCTCTTATCGCAGTTGCTATTGCGGATGAACCGGGGACCATTGAGCAGGGAGGAGTGATAAGGGAAGGCTTTTCTACAGAATTGGATGACATTCGAAGTAAAGCTAAGGATGCCAGACAATATTTGGCAGAAATAGAAAGAAGAGAAAGAGAGCGGACGAAGATTAAGTCGCTGAAAGTAGGATATAACAGGGTGTTTGGCTACTACATAGAGGTGTCTCGTGCTAATCTTGCCCTGGTACCCCCCGAATATATTCGCAAGCAGACCCTGGCAGAGGCGGAGCGTTATTATACGCCTGAAATTAAAGAATACGAGTCTCTTATTCTCAATGCACAGGAAAAGATACTGGATTTAGAAACCACAGTTTTTCAGCAGGTATGTCAACAGGTAGGCGCTGCGGCAGAGAGAATATTGGTTATAGCCCGAACTGTAGCGCGAGTTGATATCCTGTGCAGTTTTGCTGAAGTGGCAGCACAATATGGCTATGTCCGTCCAGTATTAACCCTAGACAATATAATAGAGGTTAAGGGGGGGCGACATCCCATCGTGGAAAAGAGCGTAGGCAGTGATAGATTTATTCCTAATGATACCTATCTCAGTGCTGATGAGCAGGTTATCATCCTAACGGGACCTAATATGTCAGGGAAATCTACGTATCTCCGGCAGGTAGCGTTAATAGTATTTATGGCCCATATAGGCAGTTTTGTTCCAGCCGAAGCTGCTACCATCGGGATAACAGATCGGATTTTTACACGTATAGGAGCACAGGAAGACCTTGCAGCGGGGCAGTCTACTTTCATGGTGGAGATGACAGAGACGGCAAATATATTGCACAATGCCACACCTCGTTCTCTGGTCATATTAGATGAGATTGGCCGGGGCACCAGCACCTACGACGGACTCTCTATTGCCTGGGCAGTGACCGAGTTTATTCATAACAACCATTCAATGGGAGCCAAGACCCTGTTCGCCACGCATTATCATGAACTGGTGGAGCAAGCTGATATCCTACCCAAGGTTAAGAACTACACCGTTGATGTCGTTGAAGAAAAGGGGAAGGTTATCTTTTTGCACAAGGTTATTTCTGGTAGCGCAGACAAGAGCTATGGCGTTCATGTGGCTAAACTGGCGGGATTGCCCCAATCGGTCATCAATCGTGCACAAATGATTTTAGATGGGATTGAAGAACATAAGGGGGTAAACAAAACCAGGCTTAGTGGTTTGCGCAGGAAAAAGGCAGCGAAGCAACTATCTCTTCTATCTGAAGAAACTCCGCTGGTAGAGGAGTTAAAGAAAATAGATGTTGACTCCTTATCACCGCTGGAAGCGATTACAAAGCTGTATGAGCTTAAAAATATAATGAAGAGAGACAAATAAAGAAAAAGAAGCAGCTATTATAGCTGCACAGGATACTGGGTACAGTTTAGAAAGGAAGGTATTATTTATGAATGGATTAGGACAGGACATTGCTTTTCATATGGTCGTGTTACTTTGGTTGGCCAGGGTTGTAATCTGGACTCTTCTCTGTACACTGCTTGCTTTTCTTGGTATAGGGGTTATGGATGCTTTAACCCCGCGTATACACCAAAGGAAGCGAGTTGGAGAAGACCCTGTTGCAGTGGGCCTTTTCGTCGCTGGATTTCTGATACTAATAGGGATGGTTATACATGGCGTGGTGACTGGCCCCGTGGTAATAGGGGCAGGAGTGTTGCGTAGCATTATCGATCCCGGCAGGCTGGGATTGGTTACAGTCAGCTTCTTTATTAGTTTGCTCTTAGGGGTTCTATTATTGGCTATCATAGATAAATTAACGCCGAAGATACCTTTTAACAACGTTGAACATAGCTCAATAGCTACAGGGATTTACGTTTTTGGTTATCTGGTTTTTTTCGGACTGATTATCCATGCTGCTCTGGTTATGCCATTGTGAGAATATATGTTTATAGATAAGAGGGCTATATTATTTGCTGTTTTAGTCTTATTGCTGGCGATACCAGCTTGTGTTATAGCCATGCCCTCCGTCAATTACTATGTGGAGGGGAGGGATATCTTTGATGATTGGGACATATGTCGTACCAATGCTGCAGGGGCGAACGGGTTCTTTTCAATCACATCAGGGACTGAACTCGAGCCCATTATCGCAGAGGAGAGCCTTGGAGAGAACGCTGCTGTTGCCTATAGCACTGGATTGAAGTTTGTATCAGAATATCCCAATATCAATCAAAGGGCGGAGCAGATATTTTATTTCGTTCGCGATAATGTTAGATATACCTCAGACAAGAGCCAGTTTGGATTTCCTGAATTTGCTCAGAATGCTGACGACTTAGG
>JAUUZT010000178.1 GCA_030589825.1 Dehalococcoidia bacterium | reverse complement strand
TTGCAGGGCGACCCGGTGCGTAGCAAGACTATCCTCGACCGTTTACCGGCAGGTAGATGGGGTATCCCCGACGACCTGAAGGGAACCGCCGTCTTTCTTGCCTCTGCAGCATCTGATTACCTGCATGGCACCATAGTAAACGTCGATGGTGGCTGGATGGCTCGCTGATTGACAGGCTAATTTAATTAACCCGTTGTATTTCATGTTAGCCTGATAGCTCTGACAGTTTTTCATATCTGTAATTCCAGTTTAATATGCTCATGAAAGCTCAGAGACTATAATCTACTTCAGCTATCGCAATTCATATTCAGTTGCGCTGAATTCCTCGCTACTATAAACTTATAGCATCGTGAATAAGAATATTCGTTCAGTTATCATCGGAACAGGTTGTTATATACCTACTATAAAAATTACCAATGACGATTTTCTCGATAACGATTTTCTCGACAACGACGGTAATGTTATTGAGAAAACAAACGAGGAAATTATCAGGAACTTTAAAAAAATAACCGGAATTACTGAAAGGAGATATGCTCCCTACGACCTGGTTACCTCTGATATCGCTACGTATGCGGCAGAGAACGCGTTCAACTCCTCCAAAGTTGATAAAGAGAGCCTGGACTACATAATTGTCGCCCATAACTTCGGAGATACGCGGTTACATGCACGCCAGGGAGGTCTTGTTCCTAGCCTTGCCTCAAGAATCAAACAGAAGCTGGAAATTAATAACCCTCTGACGATACCCTATGACCTCCCTTTTGGCTGTCCCGGCTGGCTGCAAGGTATGATACAAGCTGACTATTTTCTTAGGTCCGGCGATGCGAAACGAGTCATGGTGATTGGAGCGGAGACCCTTTCCCGTGTACTGGACAACCATGATAGAGACAGCATGCTTTACGCAGATGGCGCAGGGGCCACCATTCTTGAAGGTAGTATAAATCCTTCCTCTGCTGGAATAATGGCACACTCTACCATTGCCGATACCTTTGCTCATGCCTATCTACTACGTATGGACAAATCATATAACCGCGAATATAACGGTACGAAACTTTTTCTCAAGATGGACGGGCACAAGGTATATGAGTATGCTTTGAACTCTGTACCAAAGGTAGTAATGGATAGCCTGAACAAGGCAGGAGTGGTGCTAAGTGATGTAAAGAAAGTCCTCATCCACCAGGCAAATGAGAAAATGGACCGGGCGATTCTGAAAAATCTATACAAGCTCAATGGACAAAAGAAAGTGCCACATGACGTTATGCCCATGACTATTTCCTGGCTGGGAAACAGTTCAGTAGCCACATTGCCAACACTACTTGATCTGTGGCTCAAGGGAAAACTAAAAGACCATCATTGGCAATCGGGGGATATTGTAGTCTTCGCTTCCATAGGTGCAGGAATGAATGTCAATTCGCTGGTCTATAAACTGGAATAATCTCTCGCCTCCGCAAGCCATTGGTATTGAATAACTACACTGTATATAATTGTCTACAGATTTTTTGATTTCTGAGAAATCTTTTCATCGTAATAAAAAAATAGAGGGAACAACCAGAGATAGCAATAACAGAGAAAACAGGAGTGATAAATATTTTATGATTGAGATGCGCATTCACGGAAGAGGGGGGCAGGGAACAGTTATTGGAGGAGCGCTACTCGCCAAGGCACTGCTCAATGAGGGCAAATATGTTAGTTACTTCCCCGAGTTTGGCGCAGAGAGAAGAGGGTCTCCTGTAAGAACATTCCTGAGAATCGATGAGGAAATAATCTACCTGAAACAACAAATATATGAGCCTGACATAGTGGTGGTGATGGACAGTACGGTTGGGATGAAAAATGTCATCTCTGGGCTTAAATCAGGAGGCCAATTAATTATTAACAGTCCAAAGTCAGCCGTGGAATTTCAAGAGCTTGGCCCCTTTAAAATAACCACTGTGGATGCCACCAGAATCGCCATGAAGCACAGAATAGGTTCTTTAAGTGCCCCGATTGTCAATACAACTATGATAGGCGTAATCGCCGGTGTACTGGGATTCCCCTTTGAAGCGATATCTGCTGTTATCAGGGACAAATTCAAATCAGACGATAAAAATTTGGCAAGCGCCCAAGAAGCCTATTATAAAGTAGCTGCGCAGGAGTAATAAAGATGGAAGAACACGCACCATACATCGCTGTCAGCCACCTGAGCACTGTACACAATAAGACAGGGGACTGGAGGGCTGAGAAGCCTGTAATGAATAGAACGAAATGCAATAAATGCAGTTTATGCTGGACTTATTGCCCTGAGACCTGTATTGAATTGGATACCGATGGGTATTATAGGATTCTCTATGAATATTGTAAAGGTTGTGGTATTTGCGTCGAGGTTTGCCCCAGAAAGGCTATTACAATGGAGATGGAATACAAGCCAGACTAATCGATAAGAATAAACCCATTGGAAAGGAACTATAAAATGGCACAGAAAGAGTTAATGAGTGGTAATGAGGCCGCTGCCAGGGGAGCACTACTCTCCCGCCCTCAGGTCTTGCCAGAATATGAAATCACTCCTTCATCAAAAATCTCTGAATTACTGGCTGAGTATTGTGCAAACGGGTCCTTGGACGCAGAATATATCCCGGTTGAGTCGGAACATTCTGCAATGGCAGCTTGTATTGGCGCCAGCTATGCAGGGGCAAGGGTTTTTACCGCCTCTGCCTCACATGGTACAGCCCTGATGCATGAGATGCTGCACTGCGCATCATCCATGAGAAGGCCAATCGTATTTGTAAATACTAATCGAGCAATAGGTCTCCCCTGGAATATCTGGGCAGACCAACTTGATAGCCTCTCCCAACGAGATACTGGCTGGCTGCAACTTTATACGGAAAACGTACAGGAAACCCTGGATACCGTAATAATGGCTTTTAAAATTGCCGAGGATCCTCGCATACGCCTGCCGGTAATGGTGGTAACCGAGGGTTTTACCCTCTCCCATTCCAGTGAGCCAGTTGAAGTACCCGAACAGGATCTGGTTGATGCCTTCTTGCCTCCATTGAAACCAATACAGGTGTTTGATATTAAGAATCCACAGACATTCGGTGGACTCACTCTGCCTCGAGACTTCTTCCAGATGAAAATCTATGCACAGAAAGCAATGGAAAAAGCCGGCAATGTGGTTAAAGAGATTAGCATAGAATACGGAAAGGCTTTTAACCGAAACTATGGGCTGATTGAAAAAATTCACTGGAATAATCCCTCAACCGTTCTGGTAACCACCGGTACTATCACCGGTACTGCCCGCCATCTGCTGAAAATAGACCCC
>JAUUZT010000071.1 GCA_030589825.1 Dehalococcoidia bacterium | reverse complement strand
TATAGTTATTAGAACATGGCTATTCATAATACAACATAATTATTGATATAAATATGAAAACTGTCAAGAGATATTAAAGTAAGGTCATTATTAGAAAACAGGGACGAGGTAAAATCCTCGTCCCTGCAAATAACTTGTTCCGTAATCAATTTTAACCGGTAACCGCATGCTCGGCTTCAATTGACTGAACTTCATCCTCCACAACTCTGGGATATCCAAGCAAAGAAAGCACTTTGTCTGAAGGGTTTATATGAGTTGGTTTCAAATGCCCTAAGTCGGCTCCCTCTGCTTGCCTCTGAGCGATATAACTTCTGAAGGACCCACTCGGAAGTAAAGTGACTATCAGCGGTTTATAGCCAAGCATAGCCATCGGTTCACCACCAAAATGGAGGTATTGATTGTAGTGAAATATGTTATTAAGCTCCACAATCTCATCATACATTACCGCTGCTATGGTCTCTTCACTAGCCATATGGCCACCTTTAAGTTCAATGTAGAGATGCAATACTGATTTATCCTTCACTATCTCTTTGCGCGCTGTCCAATCTACATAAGGTATACCGCTATCTTCAATCGCCTGCCAGATAATTTTTTCTGTCAATCGACCAAAACAGGTAACATCAATAAGATCATCGGCTCGCCTTTCAAATATCATCTGTGGTATATCAATATTAAGTTTCTCATTTCGTAAGGCAGTTATCCTGACCATATCGCCAATCCTATATCTAGTCATAATACCATTATGAAAGTTGGTAATAACGAGCTCATAAATCTCCTCAGCTTGTACCTCGTCTAATAAAACAGTTTTCGGCCGATAATATTTATCTGCCTTCTCTCTATCCACTTCATTCTCGGGGATAAATTCCAAGAAATCAAGATTTGGAACAAAGGTCATTCCCTCATAATCCCAAGTCTGTGTAGCAAATATACCGCCTTCGATGGCAGCATACAACTCAAGTGGATATCTACCCCATAGCTCTTTTATATTCTTCTTGAAGATAGTGTTATCCGTACCACCACCCCCAATACCTCTAATTTACCACAGGTCTTTAGGTAACATCTGACGGCGCGCCAGTTTACTCCGAATCAATCCTCTGATAATTCGGAATAACGCTTTAGGGTGAGATAGTAAAGGCTTAATATTCATCTTTCCTTTTTTCTGTTTAAACTGCTCACCCACCGTCACCAGGACAGAAGCCACACCACCAAAGGCATCAAGCCCCTGATATAAAGCTTCCTCAAATCCAGCCTGTACGCTTTCCTGGAAAGACATCCCCTCAGCATTAGAGGGTAACATGTCATAACCAATCGCTTGCTCAATTAATTTACAGAGAAGTGCCGAACCATACTCTGAAGAGCCCACTGTATGTATTGTCTTCTGATGTTCCTTTATGTGAGAAAGGTCACCTCTTCGGTTACAAGTAGTAAAAATAGCTGCGCCACCAGCCACTTTCTCAAATTGTGTCAGGAAATCCTCCGGCATAGGTACCCACTTAATGTCGTATTTTCCGGTTTGGCCAGAAGTTCTTATCCACTTAACAACCTTGGCTGGCAAGCAATCCTCCCTTTTCTCTCCCAGCTCCGGCAGGTAATCACCATAAGTGGTTAAAGGCACCTGCTCACGGAATTCTTCCACAGTGGCAGGCATCGCTCCTCGCATTATTTTCTTGCCCAGTTCACAATTTTTTAATACCTCCAGCTGTTTTAGAAGCAATGTTTTCTGGATATTCATAAATTGCTCAAGGCTCAGGTCAATAAAGCCACAGCACATCTGCCATAGTTCCTCTTTTTTCCCCTGTCGTTGTAAATCAATAGGTCTTATCATAACTATTCCTCCTTCTTTAGAAGAAATCTATTTCAATCCTTCTTGCTCTTCACCAAGCCTCCCAGGCTTTGTAATTTTTTACTTAATTGCAGGAATTCTTCATCCCCTGTCTGCTTACCTAATTCCAACCCATAAGTAACAAAGAACTCGAGGAAATTATGTAACAGATCTTTCATCCCCTGTTGAAACTGGTAGAATTCTTCCCTGCTTACTCCTCCGGGCTTTATGTTTTCTGCTTTCAATTGATTATCGATAAGCAAGTTGAAAAATTCCGCAATGCTCAAATCACCACGATTCTCGTCTATTCTTTTCATTACTTCAGCATCCACTATCAGCATACGTTTTTCAGTCATCTAACTATTCTCCCCTTTTTTTAGTGCATTAAAGAATGCCGCTCTATATCTACGTTGACTCTTAAGCCCCACTCCCTGCCTCATCCCTCCTGCCCAAATATCCGATTTAATCTATTCTTGCCAGGGGAGAGGCCCTAACCCTCGCCCCTGGAATTTGTTTTATTGATACGACTGATTCACTGAGCAGTTACACGCCCGGGTTCTGCTTTCGGTACTGCCTCTACCTCAACTCCTGGAGATTCCAGAATGGAAAGTATCTCGTCAGAAGGATTTATATGGGGTGGTTTAATATGACCCAAATCTGCTCCCTGAGCTCGCATTCTGGAAATATAACGGGCAGAGGCACCTCGAGGGAGAAAAGTAATCTTTACAGGCTTCATGTCCATAAATTCTACCGCCTCACCATAAGCAAACTTATAAAGATTGAACTCATGTATTTTGTCTAATTCCGTAAACTCTTTATACACTGCTGCTTCTACTGTTTGTTCACTTGCGATATAGTCACCCTGGAGTTCCAGATAGACATGCAGTAAAGGTTTGTCTTCAATTATTTCTTTGCGTGCTGTCCAATCTACATAAGGGATGCCGGTATTCTCAATCGCTTGCCAGATAAGTTTTTCTGTAATATGCCCAAACCCGAATATATCAATAAGCTCATCGGCTCTTCTTTCAAACATCATTTGGGGAATATCTATGTTCAGTTTCTCGTTACGTAGCGAGGTTATCCTGATCATGTCACCGATTCTATATCTGGTCATGATGCCGCTATGAAAGTTGGTAATGACTATCTCATATTTTTCACCAGCTTTTACTTCATCCAGCAAAAGGGTCTTGGGCTTGTATGAACGGTCTAATTGCCATTTGAACCACTCTCTTTCAGGAATAAATTCATAGAAATTAAGGTTTGGAACAAATGTCATCCCTTCATAATCCCATGTCTGGATAGCATAATAGCCCCCTTCAGTACTAGAATACATTTCCAGCAAAGGCCTCCCCCATAATTCCTCTACCTTCTTTCTGAAGATGCCACTATCTGTACCACAGCCTGCAATTCCTTTAAGCGACCACATATCTTTAGGTAACATGGCACGATGATGCAATTTGCTTATAGCCACTGCCCTCATTACTCGCCACAGTGCCTTCGGATGTGATAATAGAGGACGAATATTTCTTTTGCCTGATCGCTGTTTAAATTGTTCTCCCACAGCTACCAGGACAGTGGGCAGCCCTCCTTTCATGTCAAGCCCCTTATAAAGTGCCTCGTTGAACCCTGCTTTCATCCTCTCCTGAAACTGCATCCCTTCACCTTTTAAAGGTAAGATATCACAGCCAAGTGCCTGTCGCATCAAGTACACCATGGCACCTGAAACATACTCTGGGGTCCCCATGCTAAACAGCAGTTTGAAATGCTCTTTTATCTTTGAGAGGTCACCTCTGCTATTGCATGTTGAAAACATAACAACCGCTGCCCCGTATTTTTCACATTCATTAGTAAAATCCTCCGACATGGGCACCCACTTAACATCATAGTCACCAGCATGGCCTGAAGTACGCACCCATCTAGCTACCTTAGCTGGCAGGGCATCTTCTCTCTTTTCCACCAGTTCAGGAATATAGTCATTATAGGTGGTTAACGGCACCTGTTCCCTGAATTCCTCTACTGTGGTGGGCATGGCACCACCCATAACTTTCCTGCCCAGTTCACAGTTCTTCAACAGCTCAATCTGCTCTAATAACAACCTTTTCTGAATGGTCATAACTTCTTCTAAACTGAGGTCTATGAAGCCACAGCACATCTGCCATAGTTCTTCCTTCTTCCCACCACGCAATAAATCAATTGGCCTTGTCATAATGTACCTCCTTAATTCAAGTCGGCTATCTGTTTACTGATTTATCCAGTGTGCAGTATGTTCAAATCGCTTCGCACTGGATGCCATGATAGTTCACAACTTGTTGTTAAGTGATACTGTGACAGGACTGGATTTATTTGTGAAGATATTATGTTCTAGAAGATAGTTCTATTTAAAGCTATCAGAAATGACGCGGAGAAAAAAATGTTAAAAAAAGTGTCTGCTAACTGTTCTTGACTTTGACCGAGTTGCCAAGATCCCGTAGTTTCTCGCTTAATTCCTGGAATTCATCATCGCCCGTCTGCCGCCCAAGTTCAAGGCCATAACTGAGAAAGAACTCCAGAAAACGACGCAGTAACTCCTTCGTCCCTTCCTGAAACTGGCGAAATTCTTCCCTGCTGACTCCATTGTGTCCTATATGTTTTTCTTTAATCTGGTTATCAATAAGAAAACTGATGAACTCTGAAAAACTCAGGTCACCACGGTTTTCATCTATCTTTTTTACAAGCTCTGCATCCACTATCAACATCCTTCTATCTGTCATATAACCCTCCATCCTTTACTATCTTTTTTTGTACCATACCAGGTTTAACTGAGCACCCTGAACCCTTATTATAACCTCTCACGAGCGCTAAACTCCTTATAGTCCACTAATATCTTCAAAATCAAGCGCCGCCATTATACTCTCTATATTCCTGAGCAGCCCTAACCCTTTCTCGGTTACCTGATAGGTAACAACTGGATTCCCTACCTCTATCCTGTCAATAAATCCATGAGTCATTAGATAGCCAAGATATTTCTGTATCTGTGTATAGCTCATGTTTGCGCTATACATTATCTCCGTCTTCCCCGCACCATTCTCCCCTATCCTCAACATTTCGGCTATTATTTCTATATTTGATCGACGCTTGCTTACTCTCACCATTCGCCTTCTATTACTATAGTACTAGTACCATCTTACCATACATTTAAATTGTTTTGTCAAGAGCTAAGTTCATTTCCTTCGTAATTATTGCGTTTAGAGGGTAAAAACTCCCCACTATATTAGGCATGGCCACGGTGGTAAACAGAAGATGAAATAGTCGTTGTTCGACTTAAGGTCAAGTAAAGCTTAATTACTTTTTTCCAAAACAAGGACTACATGAGCTGTCATATTTATT
>JAUUZT010000053.1 GCA_030589825.1 Dehalococcoidia bacterium | reverse complement strand
ATATCGCGCAGAATTTTTATTTCTGTTTAAATCTTCTCAAAAGGAGCATAGTTGTTCTACGTAACGAGTGAGAAGATTTAAACAGGGATAAAAAGGCAGATGATTATTTACTTCCATCTCCCTTAATCCCTTCACCCTGAGGGAGGAAGCCTGTATAGTACCAGCGGCTAGCTTATTGAAATACTGAAAAAAACAAGCAAATTGAATCTGATTTCTTAACCAAAGGATCACGTTCCCTTCTCCTAAAGCCCGCTTTATCAACATATTTTTAAAATGAGCCTCTCTTTATCATGTATAAATTTCTTGGAATAGGTGCGCAAAAAGCTGGAACCACCTGGCTTTACGAGATGTTAAGGCAACACCCTGACATTAACTTTCCATTAAACAAAGAAGTACATTACTGGGATAAAAAATACCCAAAACAGAAAGCCGAAGACTATCTTGCTAATTTTCAACACCCCACCCTCAACCAGGGTGAAATAACACCCGCTTATGCATTCTTACCCACTACAACCATAGAGACAATTCATTACCATCACCCTGAGCTTAAAATTTTTTATATCATCCGTAACCCAATTGACCGTGCCTGGTCTTCTGCAAAAATGGCATTGGCTAGATCCGAAATGGAATTTAATGAAGCCAGTGATCAATGGTTTATCGACCACTTTAATTCAAAAGGCTCCATGTTAAGAGGAGACTATGAAATGTGTTTACGTCGATGGAGTACTGTATTTGCTAAAGATCAGATACTTGTTTTACAATTTGAGGATCTACAGCAGACACCTGATAGGGTTTTATCAAACTGCTGTCATCATTTAGATATTAATGAATTTAACTCGGATCAACTTTGTAAGATAAAAGTAAAGCAGGCCATTTTTTCTACATCAGAGCATAAGTTAAACACTAACCTGAAACAACAACTACTTAAACTTTATCAGGATAAAATCAACAAACTAGCATATTACTTAGATATTGATCTATCTGACTGGATTCGCTAGATTATCGCTTGAGTATAAACACGCGCAAGGTCTAGCAACCTAACCGTCCTCTTATCATTCTCTGTGGCGTAGTTTTCGAGGCTGCAGTCATTCTCTAATGTTCCAGCCCGCATATTTCAGCCTGTTACCTCGCTGAACAGGGGGATATACTAACAGCCCGTTATCGGACAACTCACGGTGACAGAGCCAAACACAAAGAACACGCGTTTGATCGGCACCCTTTACATCAAGGTGCCGTGAACCAATTCCAACCTCAGCAAGAGCAATGGATTTTGCATTTTCCGCACTCTAGGGCAAATCTCCCATAATCTTGCATAGCAAGTTGGATATCACAAATATGCGACAGCTCCCTTATTCCACAATAAGATCTTCTGCTTTGAAATCCCCTATCACAACGTTCACCTTATTCCCAGATTTCACAAACTTGCCAGGGTTGGTAAAAAGAATAAAGTAAACTCGATTGGCCGCCGGGTTAGCATTTGAGCGCATAGGCCCAACTTTCGGGGGGCTTGATACCACAAATTTTTTGTTGCTTAATTGATCAAATATATAAGGTTTAGTTTTTCTAATAAAGAGAGGAGCTGCTTTTATCGGGTCTATAACTCGATAGCGAAAATCTAGAATATAATTAGCCGCCGATAACCGTAGGCTCTCTATTTTTATACCCCAACGCTCCTCCAATAGTTGTCTATCAGTAACTATAGAGTCTGCTGGCTCAAGGTTCTCAGATTTAATTGCAAAGTCAGAGGGCAACAAACCAGTAGCTAAAGCAATGATACCAATAATACTAACCAAAGCTACGGTAGATACCAACAGTTTAATCAGAAAATTCCTATTGCTCGAGAAACCAGATACATTTTCATTCATGAATAATCCTCATTCTTTATATCTCTCCATTAAGTTGCTTTAGATTCTTTTGCATCCGCCTGCATAAGGAACGTGTCTCCCTTTTTTTGGTGCTCCCCACGGCCATAAGTCACTTTCTTCCGGACGCCCTACTTGCAGATAAGTAAGCATCCCTGACTCAGGATCATTAATATCATCATCATCCGTAATATTATTCACTAGGCCTGCATTATGATTTAAACCCAGCATGCGATCGAAGAGGGGATATTTATCTCCTCTCCTGGCACTTTCAGGAATGGTCAATATAACATCTTTAGTCTTCATTGCTGTCAATAGCGTTGAATATTGATCTTTCTTTGAATAAGTATATGGATAACCATTTTCGGCGATCTCATCCCAATTTGGGCCAAGCAAAGTTGGAACTCTAGACTCTAGTCCTACATTAAAAAGTCTAAGCAACACCTTAGTATTCTTGCCTCCAACAAGATAAGGTTTTGCATTGCCGCCATTTATCAAGAAATGTTTTGGATTGTAATTTAGCGTACTAGGGTAGTCAGGGGTACCGTACTTATTTGTAGCCACCGCGTGATGTAGTGCTGGGTCAACCTCTGAAAAAAAGAATACCGCTTCAGTATGATGGCGTTTAGGTACTTTCTTATAAACTTGACTTTTATATTTATAGTCTTTCTTAACTCCACCATATAGTCCCATCTGTACTTGCACCGCAGGATGGCTTGCACTATGGTAAATAAAGGTACCTGGTCTAACATCCCATAAATAACTCCCTTTCTTACCGGGTTGAGTTTCCTTCCGAAAAGAGTGTACTCTCATTCTACCTGTGTCATCAGCCACTTTTTTAGGGGCTTTACCACGCTTCTGCTTAAGTCCTGGGATCATAAGAGAAACAGGAACCTCCAGATCATTCCGCAAGTAGATACGCAATCTAGTTTTATTGCTAGGAACAGTGATCAAAGGACCCGGTACCGTCGGCGTCTCTCCACAATAAGTAGAAAGATTTAGATCACTATCTTCAAAGAAACCCCACATAATAACATCTGTGCCGTCTGGCATGGTTTGCGTAAACTCTCTAGCTACAAGATAAGCTGTATAAGTACCAGCAGCAAATGAGGTTGATATCCTCATACTGAAGACAACCATCACTAAAACAAACATGGTCATAATAGCTTTAAAATTCATTTTACTATTCATTTTCTTCCCCACTTAAGGATTGATATCAACTAAAGGATGTTCAATAATTAACATAGTCATCATTCCCCCAGGAAACATACCACGATTCACCATCTCCCTTTCATTGTGTGAGTGCCACATAAAAACCATGCCGTTATTTAAGTTGAATCCCCCATCTCCTGGTGGAAGGGGGCCAGAGGATCCAAGATACGGACTTCCACTATAGAAAGGACCGCGCACAAGATCCCTTACGTCAGGTGTAACAGTAGGTATCGGTTTGCCATGATCTTGAGCATATTCGAAAGCTTCTAGAGTTGATTCATCATCAGTTGTATGCCCGTAAATATCCCAACCTAGTTCTTCTCCGGTCCATTCAAATATCGAGTCAACTGTCTGCCCTGGTATAGCCTGTATAGTAAATTCATAGCTTGCCATGTCAGGTCCAGCCTCCGGAGTACTCGAAAGCATTCGCCCATTTCTGGCAATAATCTTTGAGTGGTTCCCGTGATGATGAAAAGGATGTAAATCACTGCCCGCTCCGATAATCCTCAACAACACCTGGTCACCCGGATGCATTATCGGCAGACAATTATAAGGTTGCGTTGGTAGCAGCTCATCATTTACCGAGCGCATGGTATCAGGAGCGGCACGGCCATTAATAAACCAGTAATTAGTGAACCTCTCAGTAAAATCCACTAATTCCATATTACCCATAGCTACCTGCTCATGAATCAGTGGATCCATCTCTGTGAGCAAGAACAGAATTTCGCGATTAAACCCGGTATCGGCATGGTTGTACGCAAAAGCCTCACCCTTTACAGGGCGTACGATAAGCGCCCCAACTAAACCCATTTCTAGTTCAAGTTCCATTCGAGTACCACTGTGATACATATAAGTACCTGGATGAGTAGCAGTAAATGTGTATGCAACGGGGTCTCCACCTGGAGGAACCTCCTCAGTGATTAGCCCTGGATTATCACCTGAAGGAACTGTAGTTACCACCTGGCCAGGGAAAACAATTGAAACAGGCACATCATCTAGTTCGTTCAACAGGTTGACTGTAACCACATCACCTTCGGTAACGATCAGGGTTGGCCCTGGGTATTGGCCTATCGATTTATCTGTTTCTGCATAACTCCAGAATAAGATGCTACCACCATCAGGAGTGCTCAGATTGTCCGCTCTGGCACTCAGGTAAAACACTGGACCAGTGATACCTTCAATGGCAGCATGTGAATCAATAGCAAAGAGCATAAACCCTATAGCAATAACAATTGATTTGTGAAAGCCGAGTATTTTTGATTTCTTAATCATGGTAATCCCCTATAACTATTTAATGACAATTTCGGTCATCATGCCACCAAAATCTTCTTCGTTGTTACTCAAGTAATTGAAATTGGTAGTGTACAAAAAGTAGGTCCCTTTTGGCACATTCTTTGTCTCAAAAATAACATCTACCGACTCTCCCCCGCCCAATGTCACTGACTGAGTAGTGTAAGATAGGTCTATCCCTGTAGGTCCCCGCAAAAGTCTGGCGTCTTTTCCAACAACCCGCATCGCAAGATTACCGTTTGTAGCAAGGGTATAAAAGTTTGTAATATTAAGATTTGATATCCTAAGTAAAACCCTATCCCCCTTTTTAACTTCAATCAGTGAACTCACTGGCTGGGAGACCTTACCCCCATTTTCCTCGGGCGCTGGAAGAGGATCTGGATTGATGGTATCCGGGTATCCCCGACCATTTAACAGAGGATAATTGTCAAACATTCTTTCAAATGGTAACGGTTGAGTATTCACACTTGCATCGTGAAATTCTCCGTCGTACGAACCAATCTGGATTGGGTATTCGACATCATACGCAGTTGAACCATCTCCATCGTTATAAGCATAACCCAATGGTGCCGATGGATGATTATTCCCCCCTAATTTAGCAATAGGTACTCCACCAGGCGCCCCGGTTTTATTCTGCCTAGGACGAACATATAGATTTCCGAGCATACCCATTTGCATATGTTCGGTTGCCTCAGCATGACAATGATACATATAGGTTCCAGGCCGATTATTGGCCTTGTAATATGTGAAGGTGGCACCTGCATGTACAGCAATAGAAGCATCAGGAACACCATCAAAATGGGATGATGCTTGAGCGTAGCCATGATAATGCACGGTGTGTGAATCAAACAGATCCGGACGCTCAGTCATCGGTACATTGGTCATATTGAGATATAAAATATCGCCTTCATCGAGAACGATTGTTGGTGCCGGACCATTTCCTCCGAGTTTTCCAACCTCCATAACCTTATCCAGTGCCAACCCAGTTACATCTTTGAAACCGAAGCCGTATAGCGTTTTACCATCAGCCATCGTGGTATAACCATCGCTACCGGTAATATGCATACATACAATGTTCTCGTTATAATCCGGATTTTCATTTTCTTCTCCCTCCAATGGCGTAATACCATCTAGATCAAACTTATACGGATCTGGAATGGAATCACCGTTTAGATCACCAGGACATTGGATAAATATACCTGCTTCACTGTCAACATGAATGGTCACGGTGGCCACATTGGATGTCGGTATGCTACTATCACTGACCTCCCAATTAAAGCTGTCTTCACCCGTAAACCCAATGTTAGGTGTATAAGTTACCTTACCGTTTGCATCTGGCCCACTCAACGCTCCAAAACTTGGTCCAGAGACAATAGAAAATATCGATACCGGACCATCCGGATCGGTAAATGATAGATTAATATTCAGTGCTATGTCTTTTGTAGCGTTCAGTTCCTGATCTATCGCGACCGGAGTAACATTATCCTCTCCATTAACGATATCGATATTAATGGTTGTCGTCGTGAAATTACCTTCTGCATCTTCTACTTTCACTACAATTGCCCTAGGCCCGTTAATCGGTGTTGGCCATACTAAAATGCCTGTTAATGGATCAATCTTCATATCACCCATAACGCCAGAATCGATAGAAAATGTCAGTGGACCGCCATTCGGATCAACTGCCATAACCTTTGCAAGATACGACTGATTGCCGGTTTGAGT
>JAUUZT010000080.1 GCA_030589825.1 Dehalococcoidia bacterium | reverse complement strand
GGATCTAACGAGCCATAAGGGTCCTGGTAGATTAGCATCATCCTTTTCCGGTATGGTGTCATTTCTCTTCTTTTTAAGTGTGTGATGTCATGACCATCAAAATAGATACTACCATCGACTGGTTCAAGTAATCTCAGTATTGCTTTTCCGCAGGTAGTCTTACCACAACCTGATTCCCCAACAAGGCCCATAATCTCTCCCTTCCTAACGTCAAAAGTAACGTCGTCAACGGCCTTTACTACATCCTTTTTCTGCGATAGCTTTCTACCACTACTGAAATATATTTTTAAATTCTTTACTTCAACCAGTTTATTCATTTATTTAATAAATGGCACCTCACCCTATGGTTATCTTCAACCTCAATCAGTTCAGGCATAACGTTTTCACAAATACTTGTACTGAATTCGCATCTTGGATGAAAAGGACAACCGGTTGGCAAATCTATGAGATTTGGTACTAATCCCCTGATTGTATCCAATTTTTCAGTTTCTACATCCAATCGCGGCATTGACTTGTGCAATCCCTGCGTATAAGGATGAAGTGGATTATGAAAAAGCATTTCTACTTTTGCATATTCAACAATACGTCCAGCATACATTACTGCAACCACATCACACATTTCTGCTATTACTCCAAGATCATGGGTAATCAGCATCACAGACATGGAGAGTTTATCCTTTAACTCATTAATCAGGGAAATAATCTGAGCCTGTATGGTAACGTCTAATGCAGTAGTTGGCTCGTCGGCAATCAGCAAATCAGGATTACATGACAATGCCATTGCAATCATTGCTCTTTGTCTCATGCCACCAGACAGTTCATGCGGATAACTGTGCACCCTTCTTTCCGGGTCTGACATTCCAACTATTTTTAGTATTTCTATAGTCCTCTCTTTTGCTTCCTGTCGATTTAAACCCTGGTGCAGCTGAATGACTTCCATTATTTCATGACCAATGGTAAAAACAGGGTCCAAAGAGGTCATTGGTTCCTGAAATATCATAGATATCTTCTTGCCTCTTATCTCCCTAATTTCTTTCGATGTAAGCTCCAGTAAATTCTGCCCTCTGTAGTAAATTTTACCGTCAACAATTCTTCCCGGAGGGTTGGATATCAATCGCATAATTGAAAGTGCAGTGACACTTTTACCACAACCTGATTCACCTACAAGTCCGAAGGTTTGCTCTTTACCTATATCCAGACTGATGCCATCAACGGCTTTTACTATTCCCTCGTGTGTGAAGAAATGGGTTTTAAGTTCTTCTATTTTAAGTAAACTATCCATTTTTATACTATGTTTTGAGCCTGGGATCAAGGGCATCTCTAAGCCCATCCCCTACCAGGTTAAAGCCAAGCACGGTAAATAATATGGCCAGTCCTGGAAAAGTCGCTGCCCACCAGGCTCTGGCTACTATATACTGATAACTCTTAGCCAGAATCGTCCCCCACTCCGGAGTAGGAGGTTGGGCACCAAGGCCAAGGAAACCTAAAGCGGCACAATCAAGGATAGCTGACGCCATCATCAATGTACCAAATACAATAACAGGAGCCATACTGTTAGGTATTACATGATGCATAATAATACGCAGGTGACTTGAACCTATAACTGTCTGTGCTTCTATGTATTCCATCTCTTTGATGTAGAGCACAGAACTACGAATAATCCTTGCCATCTGTGGAGCATAGACTATACCTATAGCAATCATAGCTTTATCTAATCCTCTGCCTATAACAGCTACTATTGATATTGCAAGAAGTAACGCAGGGAACGCAAACATTATGTCTACTATTCTCATGAATATTGTATCTATCCATCCGCCAAAGTAACCAGAGACCACTCCAATAGTTATACCCAATACCATTGCTATTCCTACCGCTACAACAGCAGCCATTAAACTAACTCTGGAGCCATATACTATTCTGCTTAATATGCACCTGCCTAGTGCATCGGCACCCAGGGGCATACCTTCAACTCCAGCGGCACTCCAGAACCCAGGTTTATGACTTTTATATAACTCAGGAGGAGAGGGATTAGGATTATTTGGCGCAATCAAGTCTGCAAATATTGCCATAATTAAGACTATGCAGATAATTATCAATCCGAATACAGCGGCTTTGTTGTCGCTAAACCTTCTTATTAATTCTCTAGTTTTACTTTCCTTAGTACGTTCCATTTTAATTATAACGAATCCTGGGATCTATATATGTATATATGACGTCTGTTACTAAATTAACAAGAACGAATATTAAGGCGAAGAACACTATGCAACCTTGAACTACAGGGTAGTCTCTGTCATATACAGCCTGAACAACATATCGTGCAACACCAGGCCACGAAAATATTGTTTCTGTAAGAATTGCTCCTGCCAGCAATAATCCGAAATTTAATCCGATGATCGTTACAACAGGTATTAAGGCATTCCGAGCAGCGTGTTTGTAAATAACTACTTTCTCAGATAACCCCTTAGCTCTTTCCGTTCTTATGAAATCTTGTCTTAGAACTTCCAGCATGCTGGACCTTGTTACTCTGGCAATTTGAGCCATGGGTATAGTTCCCAAAGCAATAGATGGCAGTATTAAATGGCGAATGACACTATTCAGAGCTGCAATGTTACCGGTTATTATACTGTCCAGAACCATTAACCCTGTGACCCTGTCCAGTGATAACAGAATGTCTATTCGTCCTCCCATTGGAAGCCAACCGAGATATACTCCGAAGACAAGCATGAGCATAATTCCAAGCCAGAATACTGGTACTGATATTCCAAAGATGGCTACGCCCATAGATGCGTAGTCAATCGCTGAATACTGTTTTGAAGCGGATATTATACCTGCAGGCAGGCCAATCAGTATGGCAAAAAACAACGCCGTCATCGTAAGCTCAAAGGTATTAGGGAACCTCTCAGCTATTTCCTTCGTTACGTATTCTCTGGAAATAATTGAGCGGCCAAAATCACCATGTAAAACCTGTTCTAGCCAAATCCCATACTGAACATAGACAGGTTCATCCAGACCATACTTTTCTCTAGCTTCACTAATTACTTTTGCTGAAGCGTGTTCTCCAACAATTGTTTTTACTGGGTCCCCTGGAGCTAAATGAATAAGACCGAAAGCAATTATAGAAACTCCTAAAAGCACAGGGACTAGTAGCATAAGCCTTTTTATTATGTAGCGTTTCATTTACTTAAATAGATATTGGCTCATTATTCGCTATCAGGTTTTATCTCAATAATACATGGTAATGGACATCCCCACAATGAGAGATGTCCATTACCATTTGAGTACATAATTTGATACTTACTCTATTGATACTGGATAAAAGAATTTTCTGGATGTTGGGTTTATAACGTAACCCTGCACATTTGCTCTAAAAACCAGGTTTTGATTTGAATGTGCCAGATATACCCACGGCGCATCTTCATGAATGATTTCCTGTGCCTGTTCATAATACTTGGCTCTTTCATCCGTGTCATAAGTCCTGACAGCTTTGGTAAGTAATTCCTGCACCTCTTCATTATTGTAAAAAGCCACGTTTCCGGCTGCCCCTATAGAAGCGGAGTTTGGTCCGTACAGGACATTCATAAAGTTGTCGGGATCCCCATTATCTCCTGTCCAGCCAAGAAGACACATTTCGTGTTTTCCTGCTTCAGTGTCTTCCAGATAGGTGCTCCAGTCTTCCTGGAATATCTCAATATCAATGCCAACATCAGCCAGATAAGCCTTTATTGCTTCTCCAATTTTTGGAGGATCGAACATATAAGGCCTGGATACTGGCATGACAAATAATGTTGCCTTGAATCCATCCGGATATCCGGCCGACGCCAGAAGTTCTCTTGCCTTATCAGGGTCATAAGAGTAATCCTTCACTGCATCGTTGTAACCAAGCATAAATGGCGGCATTCCGTTCTTGGCTACTATTGCTGTTCCTTTGTATAAATCCTTTACAATCGATTCTTTGTCGATAGCATAATTAATAGCTTGTCTTACTTCTTTTATGGTCAGTGCCTCAATATAGCCAGGAACTTCTTCCCATGGTTCATCCGAATCATGAACTCCATTTTCATTGGCGTCTATATATCCATATCCATTATTCAGAGCGATATATCCCACATTCATTCCAGGCTGAGTCAGTAGTTGTAAGTCAGCATTTTCCTTTATCCTGTCTATGGCCGCGGGGTCAGGATATTCCATGCCCTGAATTTCATTTGCTTCTAAAGATAAAAGTCTCGCCGAAGGATCAGGAATTACTTTAAATATTAATCTATCCAATTTGGCACTTTCGCGCCAATAGTTGTCATTGGCTTCTAAAGTAATATGGTCATCTTTTATCCATTCCACAAACTTAAACGGACCGGTACCAGAAGGATTCTTAAAAGCATCTGCACCATATTTTTCTGCGTTTTCGGGACTAACTATATTAGCGGTAAACATCGCTAAGCTGGTCATTATTGACGCATTTATATTCTTTAAAACTACCTCTACGGTATAGTCGTCAACTTTTACCACCTTATCAATATCGCTAAACATGTATCCCCAATATGCCCAGTCTCCATACTGGTGATACTCATGGTCAGCATCATACTGTCTGGCAAACGAGAATACCACGGCATCAGCATTCATATCTGAGCCATCATGGAATTTAACATCATTTCTTAGATTAAATGTAATAGTTAATCCATCACTGGAAACATCCCATGATTCAGCTAAGCAGGGCTGTATCTCTGTTGTACCTGGGACATACTCAACCAGGCCTTCAAAGATATTATCCATCCGCTGAATAGATTCCCCGTCTGTTACATCCGCGGGATCTAACCTGCTGACATCCCCTGCACTTCCAAAAACAAGTGTATCACCACCTCCAGAGGTACCCGGCGTACACCCTGCAAACAAACCCAG
>JAUUZT010000220.1 GCA_030589825.1 Dehalococcoidia bacterium | reverse complement strand
CTTCCCGTTTCGGCTAAACCCTCTATCAAGTCCCTTCTGTTAGGCAAAAGCCTGGCACCAACGAATTTTAAATATAATAATCCGACTAGCGCACAGGGGAGACCAACTTTTGATATTTCAAACATGCTTAAGGATTGCATGCCGTAATCCATCATAAGCCCATTCACGATCAAGGTAGTGGAAGTGCCGATTAAGGTACACATGCCACCAAGAATAGCCGCATAAGATAAGGGCAGAAGATATTTTGAAGGGGATATCTTATGTTCAATTGCCCACTTCCGAATAAGTGGTGCAAACATGACAACAATGGGTGTATTATTTAGAAACGCAGAAAAAAGAGAGATGGGAGCAATTATTCTTAAGAAATAATTTTTATCTGTTTTCTTCCCCAAGAACCCATAGAAGAATCCATATAAAGCACCTGTATTCTGAATAGCTGCTGCAACAACAAACAGGATAGCAACTGTGAGCATACCCTTGTTGGAAAAACCGATAACAGCCTCTCTTGGTGTCAGGATACCCGAGCAAACCAGTACGCCTAATGCTATGAAAACTACGATATCCGGACCCAGCACTTCACGAACCAGAGCAATAATCATACAAACCAAAACAGCTAATGTAAACCAGCCCTGCCAATCCATCAGTTTATGATCCTCTTTTGTCAGATAATGTATAGCAAGTAGTTTGAAGCTATTCAGCTCTTTGTTTAGTCTGAACTTTCTAAATTGTCGGGTTGCACAAGTAATTTGAGTCCGTTGATCCCTCGAACACGCACTGTTTCTCCTCTATCAATCGGCGGATAGCCTTTCATTACCTCTGCCTGCCACAACTCACCATGTACATGAACATAGCCCGAAGGAGTCAGACGTTCCTCAGCGATGCCCCAGGTACCAATCATTGGATTTTGCTGGTCCCAGTCATAGGCTCGCCAAAGGAAAGGAAACAAGATTAGATCCTTGGCCACCCAGAGAGCGACAAAACCACAGATGAATAACGTGGATAGATTTATCCACCGTTGAACCAGAATCAAGACCAGGATCAGAATAAGTACACCGGGGACTTGGAGCAACATATATCTTTGCATAATCCTAGCTGACCAACCCGACTTTCTCATACCTCCCTTTAGCCCTTCCAAACCTCTCTATTTTCTAAATATTTTTAAAGCCTTCTGTGTTTCAAGAGCACTTTTTATAAAATATTTCCCCTCTTTGCTGTTTTAAAAGGCTTCTTTCAAAGCTGTTATAGCACTTGTATCCTCAAGGAACCTTAATGAAGTTGCTGCATTTATTCGGGCATTTACGTGTTTGTTGCGATGTACTTTTAATCTTTTTATAGCTCTCATATAAGTTGTTTCCATTTTGTCTTCTATTCATCACCTGTTAAAGGAGCAGGCTTAAAAATATACCAGAGATTATCGAAGAAGCCACCACTCCTGCTACATTAGGTCCTATGGCGTGCATTAAAAGCCAGTTATCGGGATCTGCTTGGCGCCCTATTATATGAGAAGTCCGTGCAGCCATAGGAACTGCTGATACCCCGGCTGAACCAATCAGGGGATTGATCTTTTCCTTGAGGAAAAGATTAAGGAACTTAACCATCAAGATACCAAAAGCTGAACACAGGGCAAAGTTTACCTGGCCTAGAGAGAATATCAGGAGAGTCTCCTTCGTGAGAAAAACAGTTGCAGTCTTGGTTGCTCCAACACAGACACCGAGAAAAATGGTGCAGATGTGAAGAAGTTCACCCTCGACCACACTATGTAACCTGTCTACTACCCCAGATTCCCTAAAAAGATTCCCTACCATTAACATAATGATAATGGGAGCTGATTGGGGCACGAGCAGGATAATCACAATAGGTGCAATCAGGGGGAATAAGATTTTTTCTGTTTGGGAAACATGCCGTGTTTGTTTCATTCGGATTCTTCTTTCCTCTTTGGTAGTAAAGAGTTTCATCACCGGTGGTTGGATGATGGGAACTAAAGCCATGTAGGAATATCCTGCCAATCCAATCACACCCAGGAGGTGAGGTGCCAGCTTGGAAGTTGCGTAAATAATGATCGGTCCATCGGCACAGCCAATAATCCCTATAGAAGCGGATTCTTTTAGATCGAATCCTAATAATAAAGCAACCATCATTATCACTGGTATGCCGATCTGAGTCGCTGCACCAATGATAAAGGTAATAGGGTTGGCGATGAGGGGTCCAAAGTCGGTCATAGCTCCGATTCCCATGAAGATGAGTAAGGGAAGTAGATCTTTGCCAATCCCATACTGATAAATTATTCTTAGTATGCCATCCTCCTCCATTAAAGATACTAAGGGAAGGTTGACCACAATGATTCCAAAGCCGATGGGCAGCATCAGGTAGGGCTCATACTTTTTGTTGATCCCCAGATAAATAAGAGTTCCAGCTACAAACCACATCAAAATCTGTCCTAAGGTCAGATGAAATATTCCAACTTCCTGAAATATGCGGGGGAGCAATTCAAATTCCATAGAGTATATCTCCAAAAATATTGCTAAATTTACTCCTTCAGTTCTTCCTTTTGATGGCAATAATGTGTAAAAATAATGCCTATTATTCGTATAATGGAGGTAAGAATCCCCATAGAGAGAAAGGTTCCCAAAATGGAGATATAGAATATTTTATAGGCTGAATCCCAATCAATCATTAGTACGCCTCCCTTTT
>JAUUZT010000058.1 GCA_030589825.1 Dehalococcoidia bacterium | reverse complement strand
TTACTCGCATTCGCTCTGGTTGAAATAACCAATGATTGATTGTATTTTTATTTCGCTCAATAATTCGTGTGTTGCAGCATGAGGATAGAGAGAGAACGATTGTATACAGGGGGCAGGATAATGATAAAGGTATGATAATAGCTGTTAGTGATTGTCTAGAGATGTCCTGCAGAGAATGACTTCAGTGCCGCTCCTGTGTTCAGGGGGAAGGTCAATATGCCAAAGGTGCTGCTTTAGAGAACACGTTGTCAATGTCATAATATAGGCTGGACGTTTAACAAGGTTAGCCTTTAATGATAAAATAATGTAGCAATAAACAATAATAAACGAGAGAAGTAAGTGAATGAAAAGATTACAAGCACTTTTTAACCCGAGAAGCGTGGTGATAATCGGAGCTACTGACAAGGAAGAGTCAACGGGGAAGACAATCCTGGAAAACCTGTTATTAGCCAAAGATAAAATAAAAATATATGCGGTTAACCCCCATCGTGAAAAGGTGCTCGATATAAAATGTTACCCGAAAATCACTGCTCTTCCTGAAATCCCAGAACTAGCTTTAATTGTTACTCCTGCCAGTACTGTACCAGATATTGTCGAAGAAATTGGTAAAGCTGGAGTGAAGTCAGCAATCATTATTTCTGCTGGCTTTAAAGAGGTGGGTAGTGAGGGGGTTAAGCTGGAAAGTAGAATTTCGGCATCATCCATAAAATATGATATGCGTATTCTTGGTCCCAATTGTATGGGAACTATTAGGCCTATCAATAATTTAAATACAACGTTTACCAAGAGAATGCCTAAATCAGGACATATAGCTTTTCTATCACAAAGTGGAGCGTTGGGTTCTGCTGTATTAGATTGGGCTATCAGTAAGAATATTGGATTTAGTGCCTTCGTTTCATTGGGTTCCATGCTAGATGTAGATTTTGGAGATTTAATTGATTATTTCGGCGAAGATGTAGAAACAAGAAGTATAATAATATATTTAGAATCAATATCGAATGCGAGAAAATTTATTAGTTCCACACGGGGATTTGCAAGAGTAAAACCAATCATAGTCATAAAGCCAGGAAAATTTAAAGAAAGTGCCGAGGCTGCCAAGTCACATACAGGTTCTATGGTTGGAGAGGATCTTCATGTTCAGGCAGCTTTTACCAGGGCAGGTGTTGTGCGCGTTGATGAGATTGCAGATTTGTTTAATTGTGCCTCAATACTGAATACCAGCAATCTTCCTAAGGGGCCTAATTTAGCTATAGTTACTAATGCTGGAGGACCAGCAGTACTGGCTACAGATGCATTGATTAGCAAAGAGGGCAAACTTGCCCAATTAAGCCATGAAACAATTTCAACACTTGGTTCGTTTTTACCCAATTGCTGGAGTAAATCAAATCCGATAGATATCCTTGGAGATGCAGATGCACAAAGGTATACCAAAACCGTTATGGCAGCTGTTAAAGATACGGGGGTTGATGCTGTTCTTGTCATATACACGCCACAAGGCGGAAGCAAGCCGCTAGATATATCCAAAGCAATTATTGCGCAAGCAAAAAAGATTAAAAAACCCATACTGACTGCCTTTATGGGAGATCAACAGGTATCTGAGTCCAGGCGACTCTTCTATGAAAATAACATACCCGCCTATGCTTTTCCTGAGGAAGCAATTAAAACATACTTGTATATGTATCAGTATTCGAAGAATCTTAAAATGCTATATGAGACACCGGAAGATATTCCTTTGAATATTGAATCACCTAAGAACTATCTCAAGGCTATGATTCATAGATCTATTAAGAAACAGAATTATTTATTAAGCGAACAGGATTCGAAGCAATTTCTTACAACATACGAGATACCTTGTACAAATGCTTACTTTGCAAAAGGGCCGAAAGATGCAGTATCAATAGCAGTGGATATTGGTTATCCTGTTGTAATGAAGATATTCTCTCCTGATATTTCTCACAAGACTGACATCGGAGGGGTAGAGCTTAATTTAAAAAACTCTGAAGAAGTTAAAAGTGCCTTTGGCAGAATAATTGAGCGTGTAAATAAAAATAATCCAAAAGCTGTCATAGAAGGAGTAACTATTCAGAGGATGGTTAATAAATACGACTTTGAGCTTATCCTCGGCAGCAAGAAAGACCCTGTTTTTGGCCCTGTTATCCTTTTTGGATATGGTGGAATACAAACCGAGTTTATTAAAGATATTGCGGTAGGGCTGCCTCCCTTAAATCAAACACTGGCTCGCCGTCTCATGGAGCAGACTAAAATATATGGTGCGCTATCAAAAGGGTTAAGGGATAAACCACCGGCAGACTTATCTGTCCTTGATGAAACGTTAGTAAAACTATCGAATCTAATCATTGACTTTCCTGAAATTCGAGAAATCGATATTAATCCTTTAGCTGTTAGCGGTGACAAGGTTGTTGCTTTAGATGCAAGGATAATCCTTGATGAAACGTTAACAAGTGAAAAAGTTGGAGACCATTCACATCTTGTTATCTCTCCTTATCCCACCAGATTTGTAACCCCATGGAGATTAAAAGATGGCAGAGATGTATTATTACGGCCGATTAGGCCTGAAGATGAACCTCTTGAAAAACAATTGATT
Source organism: Dehalococcoidia bacterium (assembly GCA_030589825.1). Taxonomy (GTDB): domain Bacteria; phylum Chloroflexota; class Dehalococcoidia; order GIF9; family AB-539-J10; genus JAUUZT01. The sequence goes on along the minus strand of JAUUZT010000058.1, from coordinate 3,316 downwards.
AATGGGCTGTCAGAAGAATCATCTCGATACAGGTTTTTCCATATCCTGAAGGATATTACGCATACAATGTTAACCCGGTACTGCAATATTGACTATGATAGGGAAATGGCTATTATGGCTGAATATTCTTTAGACGGAAAAAAACGTAGTGTAGGAGTTAGCAGGTTGATAATTGAACCTGACGGCCAAAGTGGAGAATTTGCTGTTCTTATAGCTGACGATTTTCAGGGCAAAGGTCTAGGTCTCAAGCTTTCTGATATGTTAATAGGCGTAGCAAGAGAACGAGGTTTAAAAAGTATATATGCGCTTGTGCTAAACGAGAACAAAAAAATGCTTGGCTTAGCTAATAAATTAGGTTTTAATCGCGAGAGTTCTTCTTCTTCAGAAATTAAAGTAGTTCTCTATTTATAGATTACCCTATAAAAAGCGAGAATAAACTCAATATAGGTCGGAAAACCACCTGTTTATATAAAGCAATGATAATCAGGTTGTAGGCGGATTATCAAGCGCATTTCTTAACTCAATTATAAAACCCTGGACAGAAATGAAGTTTTCATCGGGGGATTCCATCAGTTGAATAATACGACTGCCAACAATTATACCATCGGCTATTGTGGCTATCTGTCTGGCTTGCTGAGGGGTGGATATTCCGAACCCTATGCAAAGAGGCTGTTCTGCTGTTTGCCTTACCCTGGCTACAAAGGCATCCAGTCCTGAAGGCAGGCTTTCTCTTACTCCGGTAGTTCCGGTCACTGAAACAAGATATATAAAACCACTGGATTTTTCAGCTACAAGCTTGATGCGGCTTTTGTTACTGGTGGGGGTAAGAAGGTAAATAAGGTCGAGATTATTATTTCTGGTGGCTGCTTCCAGCTCGGAGCCCTCCTCGGGAGGCAGGTCAGGGATAATCAAGCCATCAATGCCAGCGTCAGCGCTGTCACTACATAAGTTCTCACAGCCATATTTGTAAACGGGATTGAAATAGCTCATCATAACCAGAGGTATCTCAATCTTTTGGCGTAATTGTCTGGCTATATCGATGCATAATTTTAGGGTGACACCATTCCGCAGTGCGTAGAAGCTTGCCTTTTGGATTGTAGGGCCATCGGCCAGGGGGTCTGAGAAAGGAACGCCCAGTTCCACTATATCGCATCCACTCTTAGCGAGAAGTGGGACTACTTTTAAGGTTGCTTCGACAGAAGGATAGCCTACTGTCACATAGGCAATAAGAGCTTTTTTATCTGGTTTGATAAAGACGGACGATATATTGCTCACAAGTTCCCCTCAAATTCCTTCATTACTATATCTAGGTCTTTATCACCACGGCCGCTTAGATTGACCACGATGATTTTATCCTTATCTAGTGAGCCCGCTAGCTCTGTAGCATAGAAAATTGCATGGGATGACTCAAGTGCTGGTATTATTCCCTCGGTTTTACACAGGAGCCGAAATCCCTCAAGCGCATCTTTATCTTTAACTGCAACGTATTTGGCGCGTCCAGTAATCTTATAGTAGGCGTGTTCGGGGCCTACTCCCGGATAGTCCAGTCCCGCGGAGATACTGTGTGTCTCCAGGATTTGACCGTCATCGTCCTGAAGCAAATATGATTTCGTGCCATGTAGTATCCCTACTGTTCCTGCAGATAATGACGCAGCATGTTTACCTGTGCTGATTCCCTTACCTGCGGCCTCAACACCGATAAACGCAACGTCTTTGTCTTTCACAAAGGGATGGAAAATGCCGATAGCATTGCTCCCTCCACCTACGCAAGCGATGATATAGTCGGGCAACCGATTTTCCATAGCAAGAATTTGCGTTTTGGTCTCTTGCCCAATTATCGACTGGAACGAACGTACCATCAAAGGATAGGGATGGGGGCCTACCGCACTTCCCAGCATGTAATAGGTACTCTCCACATTGCTTACCCAGTCCCTTATTGCTCCATTAACGGCGTCCTTCAAAGTTTTGCTTCCGGTGGTAACGGGGCGCAGCTCGGCTCCCAGCAGTTTCATACGATAAACGTTAAGAGCCTGGCGTTGTATATCCTCTTCCCCCATATAAATGATGCAACTAAGTCCGAGCATAGCGCAGACAGTGGCTGCTGCTACTCCATGTTGTCCTGCGCCTGTCTCCGCTACGATGCGCTTTTTGCCCATTCTCTTTGCAAGAAGCCCTTGCCCTAAAGCATTGTTAATCTTATGCGCACCGGTATGAGCAAGGTCTTCCCTCTTTAGATATATACGGGCTCCTCCACAGTGAGTACTAAGTCTTTGGGCAAAATAGAGTGGCGTTGGACGGCCGGTATAGTCATAAGATAGAGAGTTAAACTCTCCCCAGAATCCGGGGTCTGCCTGGATTCCTTTATAGGCAGCCTCCAATTCCTCCAGTGCGGTTACAAGAGTTTCAGGTACGAACCTGCCGCCAAGTTGGTCGAAGTAGCCTCTGGAATCTGGTATGAGTTTATCCTCGGCATTATTGCTTGTTTTAACTGCTTCGATAAATGCCCTGATTCTTTCTGTGTTTTTTATTCCATCTGTCTCAACCCCCGAGGAGACATCAACTCCCCATGGCGATACTATTTCTAATACACTGGCAACATTTTCAGGAACGAGCCCGCCAGCGATAATTACAGGGAATCGTTCTGCTATGGAATGTGCCAGTATCCAATCGGAGGTAACTCCTGTTCCACCATAGGCTCCTTCTACCTGTGAATCAAGCAGGAGCATAAATCTTTTTCCATTGAGTAACCTGCTTCCTGTAAGTACTTCGGTGTATAGTTCTGCCGGAGATTGCTTCCCTATCCGAATAGTTTTTATTACAGGTTTTGTAATATCACGGCAGTATTCCCAGGACTCATCACCGCTTAATTGAACCCAATCAAGGTCGCAGAAATCAGCAATTTTGTTTATTTCTATAGCGGGCATGTTCACAAAGACGCCAACTACTTCCACCTCAGCGTTTTTCCTTTTTACAGCTGTCACTATTCTTTTTGCACTGCCAGGAGTTAACTGCCGCCTGCTTGGAGCGAATACAATGCCAATGAAGTCAGCCCCTGCCTCGATGGCTTCCAGGGCATGAGATTCCTCTCTGATTCCACAGATTTTTACATGGGTCATGATAGTAATTCCTTCATCTTGCTTGAAATATTGTTGGCGGTCAGCAGTGCTTCTCCTATAAGTGCTGCATTAACTCCCCATTCCCGTAACTTCTCAATATCGTTGCTGTCTCTGATACCGCTTTCACTTATTACTATTTTATCTGGTGGAATCAGGGGACGCAGCCGGCGAGTTGTGTCGATGTCAACGTTGAAGGTGCT
>JAUUZT010000145.1 GCA_030589825.1 Dehalococcoidia bacterium | reverse complement strand
GCTGGCCCCGGGTTCGCAAAAACTTGTGATAGACTATACAGCCCTAAGTTATTATTCATCGGCGAAGATAGAATTTCAATACCGATTGCTTGGTTACGAAAAAGAATGGAATGAAGTCGGAAATCAATATAGAGCAACTTATATGAACCTACCCGATGGGACGTTTACATTTGAGGTTAAGGCATCGAATAATGATGGTTTATGGAATGATGATCCTGCCAGAATTGAAGTTGGTGTAGAGCCATATTTTTACAAATCGAGACTTTTTATGATGGCAATTACAGTGTTTATTGCACTTCTTGCTTTTATAATTTATTGGATAAGAATTAAAGTAGTTGAAAATAAGAATCGTGAATTAAATAAGTTGAATAAAGAGCTCGATAGCTTTGTGTATAGTGTTTCCCATGACCTGAGAGCACCTCTAGCATCTATTTTAGGCCTTATAAATGTTTCTAAACTAGATAAGGAAGGAAATAATATTCCATTATATATGAACAAAATTGAATTAAGCGTTAATAAGCTTGATGCCTTTATTAAGGATATTATTAATTACTCTAGAAATGTTCGTCTGAAAGTAGAAGTAGAAGAAGTAGATCTGAAATTGCTGGTCGAAGATATATTGGAAGGATTAGAATATATGAACCCCAGACAGGCAATAGAAGTGACGATAGAAGCTTCGAAAAATACAATTATAAGTAGTGACAAAACAAGGCTTTATATAATTTTTAATAATATTATTTCCAACTCATTCAGGTACTATAAAAATTACATTAAAGATCCGTACATAAAGATAAAACTAGTTGTGAACGAGTCTAAAGCTGTTATTGTTTTTGAGGATAATGGGATTGGCATCAAAGCAGATCGTATAAGCAAAATATTCGATATGTTTTATAGAGCTACAAGTACTAGTAACGGTTCTGGCCTAGGTCTTTATATTGCCAAAGAGAGTGTTCTAAAACTTGAAGGGACTATATCAGTAGAATCTGAATTTGAAAGAGGTACAAAGTTTATACTAAATATTCCGAGTTTATAATGTAGTTGCTGTTCTAGGCGTTGTTAATAACTCATTGAACAAAACCCACTTATCACCATTTCCTTCTTTCATTTCGGTGTTCATACGATTTCTAATGAACTCTTCACCTAAGCTATAATTAATCACATAGCTTCTGTACCGATCATAAAAATTTATCCTCTGTGCTCCTCGAGATGGTGAATATTGAAGATATTTAACCAGATAAGAAACAGCAGTGTTTTGATCAATTTTCATGTTTAAGTATGATCTGGCAATATCTATATCTGCACGACGAAGCATCTTTCTTACACTTTGAATTTGATAGTATTTGTCAACCTGTGAGGGGTTAAGTCCAGCCAATGGAAATAAGACCTCTCTTTCAAAATCTAGTCGTTCTTCGTTGTTAAAAGCAATCTCGATGCCATAATTCGCACTTCCTTCAGCAACAAAAGATTGTGGACTAAATAATGGATAGATCTGATATTCACTCCAACTTTGCTCTACAACCAGATTTTGCTCAAGCATGCTATTGTATACATGATGTCCCGGATACCCTTCATGACAAGCCAGGTCTATGGCTCTTTCAATATAGATTGGAAAATCTGTATTTATTTGAATTAAACTATGTCCATTCCCTTTAAACCAATTGTATCCTGACCATGGTTTGTCATTTACATATTCAATTTCAAAACTATCATTATCTGGTAATTGAATGTGGTCGGCCACTCTAATACGTGCCTCTTTGATAGCTGTTTTGAAAACAATATCTAGTTTATCTTCAGGGATAACGAATTCTTTACTATAACTGGCATATCGTGTTGATAGATCACCAACCCCAGGAACCATTTCATCAAGTATTCTAAGCAATGAATCATAATAGCTCATTGCAATATGTGGGGCTACAACATCATATAAACGCAATGACTCTACATCGAAGGGATATCTTTTGCCAGCGAGCATATCCAGTTTAGTACGGACAGCCTGTAATTGCTTATTGAGAAATTGATACCGTAACAATTGGAGCTTGTTAAAGCCCATGTCATCAATTGCGTTTAGTTGATTAATTAACGATGTAGTTTGCCATTTTAGCTCCTGATATGGCAGGGGGGCATCATTATTATCTTTAGGCTTCCATTGTTTTGGCCCATAGTAAGCATCGACAAAGTCTTTATCATATTGGCCAATCTCGAGTACTAATTTCACATACTGATTGGCAATATCATCCAGGCTTTTTTTCTGCGTTCGTTCAGGACTTTTACAGCCAATAATAGCGACTAATATAAATGCCGCAATAGAAAGTCGTTTCATCTGTTAATATTGATTTTCAATTGTCAGATGGAACCTCAATGTAAATGATCATCTTTCTGTATGAGAATATGTTTTACATTTTGGTTTCATAAATTGCTAGTAGACAACTCCAAAATTATCTATATATCATGTAGTAGTTGCAATTCTAATACGTTGATTAGAACAATAAGTTGATTTATTTGATATTATTCAAACTAAATATGAGAATAATACCATTACCTACCTGAAAAAATTATACCAATGGATATTTCTAGACCTGTGTAGTCTAGTTTAGCCTCAGGGTAAGAAACGGCGGTTACAATTACGCCAACGGTATCATTAGTCGCTCCACTAACATTTCCTCTGAAATTGAGATTAGATCCACCAATATAATAATTTGCACCAAGCGAAACACCGAACTTTCTACTGAAATACTGTATATATTCTACCCCAAATTCATAACCATAGCCAATATTATTATCGAATTTCAAGTTGCTGTTAGCTACAGCCCAATCAAAATAGTCTAGAAATGCCCTATCTAGATTGCCATTATTAAGTTTGGTGCCAAAGTTGTAGAAAACGAAGCCACCACCTTTAACCCTGAATTCAAAATCGTTATTACCAAACTGAAGGATGAGTTCTACAGGTACCATCAGGTTAAAAAATGGCCCTACAAGTGGCTCTTTTGATTCAAAAGGCAGGTTTGTAACATTCATGCCTGACATTCGGTAAAGTGAACCACCAGTTTCCAGTGCTAGGTTGTTGGTAATATTAAACCCGATACCTCGAAGTGAGAATGGACTAATAGGAGCAGAAAAGTAGCCGTTCTTAGGAAAGAAAAATGAGAATGAAACACCCATTTCCTGTGCAAAAACCGGTTTGAAGATTCCTATTGCTGCCACTAATATAAATGTGCTGATTGCTTTTCGCATTGTGGTGTATTTACTGTTAAATTTGGATAAAGATAATATCAACTATTAAAACAAACATTTATAGTTGATACTCTAAACATAAATATCATTTATATGAAGCTTAAATCCATAATATTAATTGCAATTTCCTTCATTATTTTATCTGCTTGTAACCTGTCAGATAGTACTCAGACTGCTGATAAAGTCTATTTTAATGGCAATATATATACAATGAGTAGCGAGACGACGGTTGAATCTGTGGCTACTGCCAATGGAAGAATTATTTATTCCGGTAACAAAAGTGGTCTTGAAGGCTATATCAGTGAGAGCACTGAAAAGGTAGATCTTGAAGGACAAACCATGACACCGGGCCTAATTGAAGCTCATGGTCATTTTATGGGACTAGGCTATAATGAGCTAAACCTCAATTTAAATGGCATAAAAAATTATAACGATATGGTTGATCTTGTTGCTGAAGCAGTTGCACAAGCTGAACCTGGTGAATGGATATTAGG
>JAUUZT010000137.1 GCA_030589825.1 Dehalococcoidia bacterium | reverse complement strand
TAGCCAGTGAAGAAGAGGTTACCCTGGCCATCCAAATAAACGGGAAACTGAGGGATAAAATTGTAGTATCGGCTTCCGCAACTGAGAGTGAGGTCAAAGAACTGATTCTCGTAAGAGAGCGAGTAGAGTTATACACTAAAGGCAAAGAGATCCGTAAGACCATTTATGTGCCAAAGCGGGTACTGAATATCGTAGTGAAGTGAGGAATAAATGAAGATTTGCTTAATAGGCGGGGGAACTATGGGAGAGGCAATAATTGATTGTCTACTCACTAAAAAAGTGACTAAAAAGGAAGACATAATAGTTAGTGACATCAGCCAAACAAGACTAGATGTGTTAAGCTCCAAATATGGAGTACGTGTCCAAGCAGAGAGCAAAAAAGCTACTGAAGAAACCGACTTGATTCTGTTAGCGGTAAAACCTCAGAACCTGAAATCTGTAACGAAAGATATAGGAAACTTATCACCAAACCAGCTTGTCTTATCCATAATGGCGGGAACTAACATATCTACTTTACATAGCAACTTGAATCATCCCTGTATCATTCGTGCTATGCCCAATATGCCAGCACAAATAGGGGAAGGAATAATCGTATGGACAGCGACTGTTAAGGTTAACCGTAACCAAAAGGACATGGCTCAAACAATATTCAAAGCATTAGGTGAGGAAATCTACGTTGATGACGAGAAGTATATTGATATGGCTACAGCTTTAAGTGGTAGTGGCCCAGCTTATGTATTTTTATTTATTGAAGCACTTATTGATGCAGGAGTCCACATTGGCCTGCCACGTGACACCGCACAAAAACTGGTCATAGAAACAGTAACCGGCTCAACTCACACCGTCCAAAAGACAGGTAAACATCCTGCTGAACTAAGAAACATGGTTACTTCGCCAGGAGGAACTACAACTGATGCCTTATTCTCCTTAGAAAAAGGTAGGTTCCGTTCTCTTTTAGTTGAGGCAGTTGCTGCTGCTTATAACAAAGCCAGAAAACTTTAAGGATCATTATCTTAAAACAGATTGTAACCCTAGATTAACTCATCCAAAAAGAAGTAACTGCCTGATATCATTAAAGGCTATGCTGGAGTTTTTCCTGGGTTTAACTTTCCCCATTTTTCTAGAAGCTGTTCGCGACTTTCCTGATGATCAGGGTCACTAACCGGAGCATCTACAGGGCACACCTCAGCACACTGAGCAGTGTCAAACCAACCTACGCACTCGGTACATTTATTAGCGTCGATAACATAGCTATCTTCCCCTTCGCTAATCGCTTCATTTTTACACTCTGACTCACAGGCACCACAACTAATACATTCATCTGTAATCTTATACGCCATTATTGACTTCCCTCCATTATTTTATTGTTATTTTAACAGCTCATCCCTTTTTTTTGAAACTATTAGCTCACTTTGAGAATTTCCTGTCCAAAGCCAAGACTACATTATCAGGAACCATTCCCTTCACAGAACCTCTCAAACTGGCTATCTCCTTGATAGCACTTGAGCTAAGAAATTGATATCTGGAACTTGTCATCAAGCAAACCATCTCAATATCAGGCGCCAGTTCTTTATTCATCAGAGCCATTGCCAGCTCCCTCTCAAAATCTGAAATTGCCCTCAGACCTCGAACCATAACCATTCCCTTTACACTATGGATAAAATCAATCGTAAGTCCACTAAAATGCTCGACACGTACATTCCGTAAATCTTTAACAGTTTCCTGAACCATGGTTACTCTCTCTTCAATAGAAAAAAGTAATCGTTTCTCTGGCTTGTCATGAATACCAATGATTAACTCCTCAAAAACTTTTGAGGCTCGCCTGACAATATCAAGATGCCCTTCCGTAATTGGGTCAAAAGTCCCCGGATAAACTGCCGTTTTCATAACTTAAATCTCCCTTTGATAAATAGAAATATAACTGTCACCATAGCGACGTTGTTTGACCAGATGCAAATCTGAATAGTCCGATTTCAGCAAGAACCGATTTGCGTGACTGACTACTACTGTAGACATTTGCCCTAATATCTTATTACCAGACAAAGTTAATAACAAATCATCAGTAGATGAATATGAATATGGAGGATCCAGAAAAACAATATCATAATTGCTATCAAGAAATATCATAGCATGATTTACACTGCAACAATAGATATGTGCCCTATCTTGTAACCTACTCTTTTGTAAGTTATATTCAATAACATTACAGCTTTTCCTATTCTGGTCTATAAAATCAACCCATTTCGCCCCACGACTTAAAGCCTCTATGCCAAGAGCCCCACTACCAGCATACAAATCAAGAATTCGCCCCCCACAATCACTGATATTTCCCAGCATGGCAAATACTGCCTCTCTTATACGATCAGTAGTAGGTCGAACAACCCGACCTGCAGGTACTTTTAACTGAATGCCTCTTAACTCACCACCTGTAATTCTCATTTAGCCTCTCAATAATGCATGTATTATATTATGCACTTCAGAATAGCTCAAGGTAATCTGCTTTTATTGACTACAAACTAGGTATAATCTATAATTACGTTTGACTGTAGATAGAAAAAGGGTATTATATTAGGAGATATAGAAAATGGCTACTGGCTTTGAAAGGTTTTCTGAAGGAGCTCGCAAGGTTCTGGCACGTGCACAAATAGAGGCACAACGCTTAGGACATAGCTATATAGACACCGAGCATATCCTACTAGGTATTGTTGCAGAGGAAACAGGGGTAGCCGCCAAGGTCCTGATTAACCTCGGTATCCCGCTTAAAAAAGTACAAGCAGCGGTAGAATTTGTAGTGGGTAAAGGAGACAAACAAACCACTGGTGATATCAGTCTTGCCCCTCGAGCAAAGAAGGTTATTGAGCTGGCAGTTGATGAAGCACGTCACTTCAATTCTAATTACATCGGCACTGAACATCTATTGCTCGGCCTAATTCGTGGAAAAGATGGTGTAGCCAGCAATGTGCTGGATAGCCTTGGTATTACAATTGAAAAAACTCGTGAGGAAGTAAACAAAACTATACGTCAACAGGCAACCAGGGCTCGCACCTCTCGTAGTTCTTCACGTACCCCTACACTGGATCAAGTTGGAACTGATTTAACCGCCCTGGCCAGTGCAGGTAAACTGGATCCTATTGTTGGACGAAGCAAGGAAATTGAAAGAGTAATCCAGATTTTAAGCCGACGCACAAAAAATAATCCTGCTCTCATCGGTGAGCCTGGCGTTGGCAAAACAGCCATCGTCGAAGGTCTAGCCCAGCAAATAGTTTCCGGAAAAGTCCCTGAAGCATTACAAAACAAAAGGATAATTATTCTTGATATTGGCTCCCTTGTGGCCGGTACAAAATATCGTGGTGAATTTGAGGAGAGACTGAAGAAAATCATTGAGGAAGAGAAAGCCGCTGGAAATTGCATTTTGTTCATCGATGAAATGCAAACGATAGTAGGCGCCGGCGCCGCTGAAGGTGCCGTTGATGCCGCCAATATCTTGAAGCCTCCACTATCACGAGGAGAGCTACAATGTATCGGTGCCACCACACTTGATGATTATCGCAAGTATATTGAGAAAGATCCTGCCTTGGAAAGGCGTTTTCAAAGTGTTTTGGTAGCTGAGCCAAGTGCTGAAGATACATTAGCTATCCTTCGAGGTATAAGCTCCCGATATGAAGAGTTTCACCGTTTAACCATAAGTGATGAAGCTTTACAATCTGCAACTTCTTTAGCTTCAAGATACATACCAGACCGACGCCTTCCTGATAAAGCCATAGATTTAATAGATGAAGCAAGTTCTCGAGTACGTATCAAACGAGGCAGCGCTCCCATGGG
>JAUUZT010000029.1 GCA_030589825.1 Dehalococcoidia bacterium | reverse complement strand
GTCATCAGATACTTTTGGTGTTCCTTGATATTTAATAGTAGCCACGTAATTAATATTTTCAGCCAGTAAAGTATCTAGGAAGAAGGAGTTGAATTTTCTTGAATAGGTTATTTCGTTATCATTCAGTTTTACATAGTCTATTGTCAATCTTGAATCTAGATCAAATTTAATTTGATTACGCTCCGAAAGATTTCGAAAGTGGATATTTACGATACCATCAATTGACTGAGTTGCTGGATCAATATTGATTTCTAGGTCATAGAAGAATACATCATAAGTTGGATTGTGGACACCTATCAAGCTGTCTAGCTCACTAAATTTAGGGTAATTATTTTTAAGAACTGGCGTCTTCCCAAATGGTCTGGGGCCTAAAATAACAGAGCAGGAATGGAAGGATAAAGAGATTAGTCCAAACAATATCAATTTAAGAAAACTCATTAAACAAGGTTAGCATTATCAATTTTAGTTTATTATGATATGAATCATAGTTTAACATAACCGCTGCTACTAATTTGCTAACCATTATAATATGATTATGGTATTCTAAATCCATGTCGCAAAAAGAGTCAAATAGGGTATTAGTGCATTATCTTCCTTAATTAATAATTCTCTTTCTCCCAATACGCTTGCTGAGAATATATGAGAAATTCAATTATGTTAAATAAATCTCAACGTCTAGGTGGGTTGGCCCGGTAAAATAGCGAGGAATGCGCAGGCCTTGTGGGCAGGAGCATTATTTTGCCAAGATTTTTCCATCCTTTTCATCGACTGGAAAAGGATGAGCCCAGCGGCTTGAGCGTAAAAAGGGAAATACTGAGCATAAATATCAGCTAGTTCCTACTATAACAGATTATAAAAGGATAAGATCGCTTAAACAAAGCGTAAAGGCAGCAAGTGTTTTGCAGGCAAGTTTCTAATCGCTGTGAGTAGCATATTTGAAAGTATCCTTTATAATTATCCAGATAACGTAAAATAGGACATTACAACTTGCCTGGAAATCTCTTGCTCAGGGCAGCCAATTGCGTGCAACGCAAAAGAGCGTTGGGTAAAACTATTAATAGCCTAAGGGTCAGGGCAGCCGTGCGCAGGAAATAGCGCGCTGGCCGTGTGGCTATTTAGCATAACGGCCTATTATAGAACAAATTAGATATGCCGCTTAAAAATTAAAGTACCTAAAATCTGCCCAGAATATTTTTTCTGTACAATTATCTTGAATAATAAAATTTTAAAAGCGCCGGCTTGTGTAGCCTATTTACTTTGCTGCCGAGAGCAAAGCAAGCGGAGTTTACGGAGCGCAGACATAAGACAATATTATAGAATCAAAACGACTAAACAGTTTATATATACTCATACCGTTATGTTCTATAATATTTCATGCGTTATGTTACTTTGCTTTGGTTCAGGGTTGGGATTAATAGTTTGAGCTGGGGTCTTTCTCTCCAACATTCACACCATTTTTCTTGTTATCTACAATGGAGCACTCTTTTGGCATTTTTGGTAGGAGGGATGGACAGAGTGAATGGCAAATGTGTGCGGCTATTTAGAAACATTTTTATTTTGCTACAATCAGTACACATAATTTACAAGTTTAAATGGCCAGACTTGGAGTGGGACTATGACGCAACCTTAATAGAGGTCAACTTTTCACACTTTTCCTTTGCCGAACAAGGCAACCCAAAGCCCTATTTTACCTCCCCAAAAGAACCCCAATACACATTTACCAAACAGGCGGATATTGTATTATGACCTTTAATAGCCGGCCAGAAGTCTTTCATCTGTCGTTAACCAAGCTGTTATAGCTAATTAATAATATTGAATTACAATTGTGGTATGCAAGCAATTCTTAATAGTCCCTTTATACATTAAAGGGACTAAAATTTATTATTCAACTAATAACCTGCCTGAAAAATCTGAATCTTTATACTTTACTTTCACAATATAAATCCCTTTTCCCCAGTCATGAGTTTTAATCTTGGTGCTGACACCTTTAACTTTATTCTTTTTTACCTTTATAGATTGATTTGAATCGTATATTTCTAAGTCCCACGTTGAATCATTTACAAGAGCATTATCCTCTGAGCGTGACATAATTGAAATCACCACCTCTCCATCTGCCGGATTAGGAGACATCATCATGTAGAATTCGTCCATAACGTCGATGTATATGTCTTCATATTCCGAACCACAAGCGTTTTGTACGTATACCGAAAGATGAAATGGCCCGGGCTCATAAAAGACTACATGACAGGTACTCAAATTGCCATCATAAAGATTTCCTCCCCAAGAAGGTACCAATGCCCAATTATAACTTGTTGGAATAGATCTGTAATCAGCCTGGACCGTATAGCCTACAGGATCGTAAGTCATTGGGTTTGTTTGCCCGGTAATTCCGCTTACAGATGGTTTGCCGATCCACACATTTTTTGAAAATGGCTCAGACAAGGAACAACCTGAAACAGTAAATGTAATTGTTGCCGGTCCAATTGATGAACTGTTTGCTGCACTAATGTTTGCTGTGGTACCCGAATCGGAAGCAGTAGACACCAAATATGAGGGGGTTACTGACCACGTAACCGTTTGCTGGGTGGGCACATTATTAAGATAATAATTAGAAGCTGTTGTACATACAACAGCTCCCCCCGAAATGGTTGGAGGCGTATCATATAATGAAATTGATATTGTTTTGCTTGATATTTGTGAAGAAACACCACAACCGTTGGCTTTAACTGTTATATTTCCCCCGTCGTCACCATTGGGTGTTAAAATAATAGTTCTTGTAGAGCTTGAACCAGTCCAATTTGGTGGTATTGTCCAAGTGTAACTTGTAGCTTCTGGAACCTCCGGGACTTCAAAAGTAATGGGCATTGTACTACCACAAACAACGTCATCATTGCCTGTTATAGATCCAGGTTGCGAAATAGTTCGAGTTACGGGGAAATCCGCGCTCCATTCTGAAGCCACTCCAATCAAACACCTAGAGTTCAATCCTCTCACACGAATTGTTCCACCAGAGCAATTGTCAGGTTGCAATAGTATCTTCCTAGATGATCCTCCTTTTATAATTGTCCATCCACTTGGAATTTCCCACTCATATTGAGAGGTGCTTAAAGATTGTTCATCCCCAGAACCAATATTTAGGTAGTTAATATATTCAGAATAAAATAACTGCCCAACAACACTTCCTACAGGAATTGCATTGTTGCCTGTTATATTATCAGGGTCTACACCATCTAAAGAAAGAATCGGTACGGTTACACTTGCTGTTCCTTCACCACTTGAAAGTTCGCAAGTATTAGTTGACACCTTGACTTTTCCTGATGTTGTTGTGTCATCCCATCTTAGTGTTATTGATGGTCCAACGCCATTCAGTTGAGATCCATTTTCTGTTGGTGTTCCTCCATATATCTCGCCGTTTGTAACCAACCAGTTGTAAGTACATTGGGGATCATTGGCATTGTTAGCAGTATAACCAAACCATTCTCCAGGACATTCTGCGTTTGTCCCATCTGGATATATACTAACTTGAGAAAATAACAAATGTCCAAATCCTAGTAGAAAAACGATAAGTGTTGTTCTTTTGATCATCTTTTTTTATTTATCATGATACATATGTTTACGACAGTTATTGGAAGAATTTCATAAGTGAAATCATTGATATCTATAGAAGACTGTGACCCATCAGCATCAGGAAAGTCAACATCAGTTACCTTACTCTTGTCCCTCCTTGCTCTATAATTAACCCTAATTGAACTCTCCAAAGAAAAAGCAATCCAATTTTTTGGAGAATACTTTATTCCTATGAATCCCATTGCTCCAACATTCCACGTCTTATAATACCCTTGGAGAAGGGCTATGCTCACGTTTGAAGGGTATATCAAGGTTTCAAACTCTTCTCTTAAGTAATTAACATAAAGGTCTGCCCCCCAAAAAACAGTAGTGCCTGATGATATCTGGTTTTGCCATTCATAACCAAATTGTATGTATGTATTCCCAGTTATTCGCGTGCTAGGCCTTGGCTCGTCAATTTGAATTGAATCATATTTCGGTCTATTGTTTAGACCCAATCTGAACCTTATTGCATTGGATTTATTGGATTTATAATTGTAACTATATCTTCCAAATATTGACGTTGCCGGCACTTGGTTTTTATCTATTAACCAAAGCAGGTCAATCCCTATTTCCCAAGTGCTAATGGTATCTTTGTTATGGGGTTCAGAACTGGTTTGAGCATTTGCTATAAATGTTTGAAATAGAACAATTGCAATCAATATCTTTTTCATTATATTTTCGTTTGTTTTAAAGTTGAAACATCTCCATTCGACACATTATCAATATCGACAAGTACTATAAAGTATTCAGGGGTTCCAGGATTATGTATGTTCCAGTTAGAGCAGGTCACATTAATAGTAATTGGCGTAAAAGAAGCACCACAATGAAGATAGGTATGCTCTCCGAGATTGTGATTCAGAATCAGTTTATGGGCACCATTTAAGGTGATTTGCCAAAAATACAAAAGGATTAATACACCGAGACTTCTTAAGACCATATACCAAATTATACTAAGTAAATACAATATTAGTAATAAGCAAGCCAGTCCAATAGGAAGGCCAATGATAATGATGTATAACGACAAATACTATGATTTAAATCATGGTATTTATAACCTTAGTAATTAATCAAAATTGCTAAGAGTAGAATAATCATCACATCCTATTATTAAGAATCATAGATTCCTCTAGTTCACATTTTAGCAACGGGGTTAAGGTTTTCTATCGTAGTATAATTCCCATTTGTCCTACAAGGCCAACAATGAACTGAGCTAAAATCCAACTGATTTAGGTATTAATTCCTCATCAGACTTCTGTCAAAAGATTTTATTAATCTGGTTTTGATTGCATTTTTTGTAGCATTCTTGATTCTTAGTTTATTGAAATTAGCTATCAGGTAATAAGAACCGCTTTTACAAGTCCTCTGAATAGTCTTAGGTCTGACTAGTTTTCTTATTGTTCCGTTCAGATAGTGAGTCACATCACATGTTAAAAAAAAGCCACTTCCATGTTTAAATTAACTACAACACACTATTTGGTGATTGACAGAGATATTACGCATATTGAATTGTATCATAATATTTGATGCGTTATGTTACTTTGCTTTGGATCAGGGTGGGGATTAATAGTTTGAGAGGGGCGTTTCTCTTCAATATTTATACTACTCTTCTTGTTAATTAAAATGGAGCACTCTTGCCGCTTTTTAGCGGTATGTGTGCGGCTATTTAGAAACATTTTTATTTTGCTACAATCAGTACCATAATTTACAAGTTTAAGTAGTGCGTGAGGGATAGGAGCAAGCTACCGTGTAGCGCGGATAGCCCGACCCGCAGGGGCACGCCCAAAATACAAGACTGTTTTTCTTCTAATATTAATATCGCATATTGTGAGATAATCAATCGGTGGTAGCGCCTGTGCTGAAGGTTAGTCGCAAGCATATGAGAAGCGTACTCCGGCTAGGTTAGTCGGAGTCGTCTACTCGATTACTCTGAATAATCTAGTAATATTCGTTAATAAACATTAAATTTATACTAGAGTATGGCTGTTTGAATTATGAATATTAAACTCATCATCATCGAATTAATCATGCTGCTTGGCCTGACGGGCTGCAGGGAGGAGAATATACCAGAACTACCTGCGGGCCCGCCTATAACTATTGAGTTTGAGCTATTAAACAGTAATGGCGAGCCGGATACCGTTTTTCAGCAAGGGGAGAATTTTGAGTTTAGTTATACATTTATCAACCATACGAATGATACACTTATGTACTTTCAAGATATGAAAGATAGCACATATTACTATTTTTCACGAGTGTTTAAAATAGAAACCAACACAATGATTGATATGGGATTACCATGTGTTAGCCTAGGCTGTTTGGAAGTAAATGGGAGGTATATTTATTTAGGGGAAAAAACATATAAAATTCCCTGGAAGTCATCTACAGATGTTATATACGACATTGACCCTTATTGTTTTTGCCGAGGCAATAATTTGGATTACTTACCTAAAGGGAATTATTATACTGGTTTTGAAAGTGGTTTTGAGTTCAAGGTGAATGGGGAGGCATATATTAAAGAAGAACATTTTGAGATTTTCTTTGAAATCAAGTAGTCTATATCATTAACCTAATACTAATTATGAAAAATATAATATTCACCTCACTATTCTGTTTATTGGTTTCACATCAAATCTTGTCTCAAATTCAAACCAGGATAATTAATAGTGAACAGTTAAGTGAAATAAAAAGATTTACATCAAAACATCAATCCCCCATAATTGAATTGCCCCCTGTTCTTTCAACCATTAAAACTTACATGAAAGAAGATAGTATACAAAGATATGATAATGTACCCTTTCGTTTTGGAGTGGGAATAGATGTGGAAATTACACTAGAAAATAGTGGTATATGGGAAGAAGTAATTGGAGGTAGGGTATGGAAGGTTTTAATTAGGTCCAATGGTGCTCATTCTATCAACTTAAGATTTGATAGTATAACCATTTCAGATGAATCTAAATTGTATATATCCAATGAATCAAGTAGCATGATATATGGACCAATTGATAACACGAACTATTATAATAGATCGGGCAAGTTATATTCTGATCTAATTCAAGGTGAAACTGTTTTAGTAGAACTTTTTGTGCCAAATAATGCAGGTAAGACCAATTCATTACGAATTGGAAAGGTTATACATGGTTATAGAGACTTGTTTTATGAAAGTGGCGGGTTTGGCGAGTCGGATTCATGCAATATTGATGTAGCTTGCCCTCTGGGAAATGGTTGGGAACAAGAGGAAAAAGGAGTGGCTATGATAATATTGGATAATGGAACACGTGTATGTACAGGTAGTTTACTCAATAATTCTTGTAGCGCACTAACCCCCAATTTTCTAACCGCTTTTCATTGTGTTGATGTGGATGGTAATAAAACTTTGTCTTCAAGCGAAATTAATGCAGCTGAAGACTGGTTCTTTAGGTTCCAATATCAAAGCCCATCATGCAATGGCCCTGACGATACCAATTACCTTAGTTACCCGGGCGCCTCTTTTAAGGCAGCATGGAAAGAAACAGATTTTGCCTTACTCGAATTATTTCAATTACCAGCAGATGGCTCATTGTTAGGATGGGACCGTAGTGGCAATATCCCTAATTCGATAACAACGATACACCACCCAAAAGGAGACGTAATGAAAATATCCCAGGATAATGAAAGTCCATCGTTGTTTACTTATTACAACACAACTAACTCGCACCTTTTTGTAGATGATTGGGAATATGGCTCGACTACGACTGGATCATCCGGTGCACCACATTTTGATGAAAACGGACGTGTCGTTGCTCAAACTCATGCAGGTGATGGGTATGATGATTGTGATCCGGATAAAGGAACTTATGTTGGTAGATTCTTAGTTTCATGGGGGAAAGATAATAATGGCAATTATTTGCCAGGTAGAGATGCCTCGAATAGTCTTGCCCCTTATTTGGATCCTATTAATACAGGAGCAGTGACTACTAATACAATTCCGTCAGAAACCCCTTTAATCTCAGGCACTGATCTAGTTTGCAATTCAAACACTAGTTTTCAGATTGTTAATTATCCAACAGGAACCGATGTTTCCTGGTCAGTAAGTCCTGCTAGTCTTTTTGCCATAGATAGTAGTACTGACACTATTTTTACAACAAGAGCTGCCAGTTCGTCTTCTGCAGGAAATGGCACTATTACAGCTATTATTTCTGGAGCTTGTGGCACGTTATACACACTTACACATGATGTACAGGTTGGCTCTATTCAACCGGGACCTATAGATGTTGAAATGGGAGCACCTCCAAGACGCTTTACGGCAATTATTGAGCCAGTAGAGTATGCTACATCATACAACTGGTATCTAGATGGTGTCCTAAACAACTATTATCATACCACATTGGCAATATTTAATCAATCCTCTCCCTATTGTGGCAATAGCTATTATGTGGGTGTAAGGGCTATTAATAGTTGTGGCGCTTCCGCACAAACTTATACCGTAGCTTATGAATCCCCATGCTTCTTCAGGCTTACAATAAATCCCAATCCATCTAACAATGAAACAATCATTCAAGTAATTGATGAGTTGGAATTACAAGACAGTGCTGTTGAATGGGATTTGGAAATTTATGATGAAAAGTTAAGGTATAGCTATAGAAAAGAGGGAATTAAAAACTTAAAAATAACCTTTACTACATCTGATTTAAATCCGGGAATTTATATTGTGAAAGCTTATTATAAAGGAGAAGTTCTCAATAACAAAATAGTTGTTCCATAGTGACTATTCAATTAAATGAGCAGCAACGAGTTGATAGCCAAAGTATTACTTCCTACATTGTACTATAATATTTC